>NZ_MDTU01000001.1:314209-326312 GCF_001720395.1 Piscirickettsia litoralis | reverse complement strand
GAAGTGATTACCAAAGCCGGTTAAGTGATGTATATGTTTGTCCATGACTACAGCTCCATTGATGCTATTTTTAATTCGATTTCCATCTTATCGAGCTTTAAACAAATAGGCAAAAAAATCAGCTGGTGCGATGCATTATTTTGCATTAGTACTAACTTAGCAGGCGAATTTATAGTTTAAGAGCGCTGTGACTAACGATTTAGCAAGTCAATTGTGTAATTTTTAACGGGTAATGTTTTTTTTCATTAATTTATGCTTTTTCATATAATTTAATAGAACCTGATATTGGTGCAGCGAGTAGTGATTAGGATGGTCATCAAAGTAAGGGTAAGTGGCCAGCCAGGACTTATAATTTAATTCATTATTAAGTTCAGGGTGGTTTTTGGCGAAAACGTGCCATGTTTTTTTGGGGTGTTCTTTAAGATAAGCAACACCTTCTTGAAGTGCCTTAATGAAGGCAGGAAGTCTTGGGTCATTGATGTTTTTCTTATTCGCTTCAAAGATAAGCTCAGCATAATGGGGTACGCCGTTATCTTCAGGGTAGAATAAGCGTGCAGGGTAGCCTTGCAATGCCATTTGAATCGGCTCTATGGTCCTCATCATGCCAATGGTAGCATCAACACGATGAGTGATTAACGATTGAATTAAGTTATAATTCACATTGACGAGCTTGACGTCTTTAGTCGTTAAATGATGCTTTGCGAGCATGGTTTTAATCGTTACCGCTTCAAAACCTGTGGTTGAATAGCCAATGGTTTTACCTTTTAAGTCATCGATGCTATGTATATTACTGCTTTTAAGAACGGCAATCGTATCTAGTGGTTGATTGATGAGCGTTGCGACACGTATTAAAGGCAAGCCATTATTGATTTGCATGATTGATTGATTTTGGTAGTTTAATGCCAAGTCAGCTTTACCCGCTGCTACAAGTTTTGGGCCATCGGACGCATCTGCTGGCGGGATAATCTTAACACGGATACCATGCTTCTTAAAAAAACCTTGCTGCTTAGCAACGAATAATGGAGCATGGTCAGGGTTAACAAACCAATCGAGTACAATAGTCAGTGGTTTATTTGTATTTGTTGCAGCTTGCACAAGCCCGAAAAAACTTAATAAACAAAATGCGAGTACAAACGGCCTTAAGTATGCTTTTGCCAAAATATGAACCTCGTGAGCAATTTATCAATGATACTATATAAAATAAGAGAAAAAAGAATCACAACAAACAAACAAGCAAACATCAAGCTAATCTGCATACGTGCATTGGCATTAAGCATTAAAAAGCCTAAGCCTGCGCTTGCGCCGACCCATTCACCAACAATTGCACCGATAGGGGCAATGGCCGTTGCAATGCGAATGCCGGTGGCAAGTTGAGGGAGGGCTTTAGGAATACGAATATACCAAAGTGTTCGCCATTTATTGGCATTCATGGTGTGAGCAAGATCTAAATAGCCTTGTGGTGTGCTTTTTAAACCATCAAAAAAGTTAGAAGCAACGGGGAAAAAATCATTAAAACGGCGGTCGCCACTTTTGATGCTTCACCATAACCAAACCAAATCACAAATAAAGGAGCGATGGCAAAAGTCGGTAGCGCTTGACTGATTAATAAAATAGGTCTTAGCCAAAACTCTGCAAGTTTTAAACCCATCATTAAGAGGGCGATACTGATGCCAAACAGTGTACCTAAAGCAAGGCCGAGCAAGGTCTCAAATAGTGTCGGGAGAAAATTTTGCCAGATAAGTGCTTTGTTCAGCCAGAGTGAATGAAAAACCTCAGTGGGGGTGGGTAAAATAAAACTAGGCAGCTTCAGTAACCAAGCGATTAATGACCATAATAAGATCAGGCCGATTAACAGAGTTATGCTACGGTAAATAAATGAGGTGTATGATTTTTTCATGCGCTGAGCCTTTTTAATAACTCGGCGTACTGTTGCATAGTGACTGGATCTTCAGGGTCTCTAGGCCGTTGGATTGTTGATGGTGGTTCGACTTTACTAAATTGAACAGGGCAATTATTTAAGATATAAATATAATCACCAAGACGCAAGGCTTCAAGAGGGTCATGAGTGACTAAGACGACTGTTTTATTTTCAAGATAAGGATAACAAAGTTCGTGTAATTGGTATTTAGTGATGATATCAAGTGCAGCGAAAGGCTCATCCATTAGCAAAATAGGCTTGTTTTGCAATAAGGCCCGAACGAGTGCAGCACGCTGGCGCATTCCACCTGACAATTGATGAGGGTAAGCATGAATGGATTGCTCAAGACCGACTTGGCTGAGTAATTGTTTTGCTGTAGTGGGATTTGGTTTTATTCCTTGAAGTTTAGCTTGCATTAATACATTATTGAGTACAGTGTGCCAAGGCATCAGTAAGTCTTGTTGGGCCATATAGGCGATATTTTGGTGATGATTATTGTGTTGATGATCGATCAAAACTTGACCTGAATAAGGGTGCTCTAAGCCTGAAATAAGGCGCAATAAAGTTGTTTTTCCCACACCTGAAGGCCCGAGCAGGCAAGTGACTTTACCAGCATGGATTGACAGGTTTAAATTATCAAATAGCGTTAATTGTTCGTAGCGTATATGAACGTTCTTAAATTGAACTTCTAGCAAGCAATACCCAACCCAATTTTTTTATCTTTTATTATTTTCTAGCTTGCCTAAAGTATAATTGTCTTTGTCGCTTGGGTAAAATGTATCTTTGTGTCATCTAAACGGGATTAAGGTGACTTGAAATCTAATGCTATTGCTTTTACTTTATTACTTTAGAAAAGAAACAACTTAAATATTATTTTTATAATAAGGAGAGCTAGGTGATTAGCTACCTAGGAAATTTTTTTCTCAAAAATTGTTCGCAAGTACATGCCCGATAGTTTTGTTTTTGCCGCTATTTTAACTTTATTAGCACTTGTTCTTGGAGTTTTAATCGAGCACCAATCTGTAGCTACCATGCTTAATTTCTGGGGTGATAGCTTTTGGTCTCTATTAGCCTTTGGTATGCAAATGGTTTTAATCCTCGCAACTGGATATGCGCTTGCTGAAAGTAAATACGTCAATAGAGCTTTATTATTAATTAAATATATTAAAACGCCGGGCCAAGGGATTATCTTTACGACATTCATTTCTTCAATCGCATGCTGGCTCAATTGGGGGTTTGGACTTGTTGTTGGCGCCCTAATCGCTAGAGAGGTTTCTAAAAAGGTAAAAGAAGCAAATTTTGCATTGTTAGTTGCATCTGCCTACACAGGTTTTTTAGTTTGGCACGCGGGTTTGTCTGGCTCTATTCCGTTAATTATAGCAACTCATACCACCGGGTTGTTGTCTGGGTTAACACAGGGGAAGGTCATACCTCTTACAGAAACAATTTTCTCATATGAGAACTACATTCCTGTATTAATTTTAATAGGCACCTTGCCGATATTAAACTGGTTAATGAACTTAAAATCAACTGATAATAAGATAAACAAGGCAGCAACAGAGGAAGATGCACCTTCTCAGCTGCGAGTAAGCGAAGTGAGAACACCTGCAGAAAAGCTAGAGAACAGCCGTATTTTGTCTACACTCATTGTGTTAATGTTCGCAGGCTATATTATTAATTATTTCTTATCAGGGAAAAGCATTAACATAAATATGGTAAATATGCTTTTTATGGGGTTAGGGTTGCTCGCTTATGGTCGCTTAATTGATTATGTTGACGCTTTGAAACGTTCTATTTTAGTTTGCTCTGGGGTCGTTTTGCAGTTTCCTTTTTATGCCGGTATTATGGGCATGCTAACTCATTCTGGTCTCGCTGCTTCAATTTCAAACTTGTTTGTTCACATTTCGACAGCAAAAACATTTCCACTGTTAACCTTTTATTCCTCTGCATTGACAAATATTTTTGTGCCCTCTGGGGGTGGTCACTGGGTAATTCAAGGACCTTACATTATGCCAGCTGCTCATGCTTTGGGTGTGGCGCCAGCAAAAGCAGCTATGGCGATTGCTTGGGGTGAGGCATGGGCTAATATGATTCAGCCATTTTGGGCAATCCCCTTGCTTGCAATCGCAGGGCTTAAGATTCGCGATATTATGGGGTATTGTGTAGTCGCTCTCATATGGTCTGGCATTGTTCTATCACTATGCATTTATTTCTTATAATAAAGAAAAGCAACCGACTCAGCTTCTTTGTTACGTCTCTAGCTTAGGGGGTGAAAATCTTTTATGATTAGAGAAATATATCTATATTTAATATGAGACTCCGGAGGGAACTCCTTGAAAGAAAAAGCAATTTCTATCGAACATACCGCAGGTCAATCTATTGCAACGCCCTGGCAACTGATCTCCCGACTGATTAATCGGCATTGGTTTTTAAAGTATCCTTGGCAATTGAGTAAGTTCTTGGGAAAAAAGTCTAGGCACTTATGGTCATGGTTATGGCAATCATCTTGTGATAGAAGCTCACGATTACAAAAAGTTGACCATGGAGTTAAAAATACGATTGAAAAACACGAATTGACTCTAGGTTTTTTAAAGCACTCATCATTAACCCTCGAGCAACAGGGCGGTGTTGCCCAGCTCACGTTTTTTAGTGCGTGAGATGGTCTCACACGTAATCCAAACTAAAGGCCAATATATTGTAGAGTTAGGTGCTGGAACTGGGGGTGGTGACCCAGGAGTTATTGCGCTCAGGGGTTGCGCCGCAGCAGTTGATTGCGATCGAATATGATAAAAATCTGGCAAAAAATGTTGGCAAGCCGTTTTCCTGAAGTTCAGGTGATTAATGGCAATGCCGCCGACTTAGAAAAGTTATTAGGCGACAAGGTAGGGAGCATTAGCTCTGTGATCTCAGGATTGCCTCTGCGCTCTTTGCCTAATACTGTTGCTATGAATATTTTAAAGCAAATCCCCAACACTCTTATTTCTGGTGGTCGTTATATTCAGTTTACTTATGATTTTAAAAGGAAAAATGATTACTGCCCAGACCTCGCTACATTAACTCATTCTAAAAAAGTTTGGTTGAATGTGCCTCCTGCAAAAGTGGATGTCTTTACTCGATAATTGCGCGTTTATACAGGGTGTGTGGTGATTCCCGCCACAAAGCTCTTTTCTTGAGTATCATTTTGATCGACCCATCATTAATAAGTGAAGCCCGGCTAGTCCTCAGCGCCCTAAAACATTTATTGGCATTACCCTTCATAAACACCCCTCTAATAATTAAAGATCACCCCAAATAGTGCCGACAGTAGTACCAAAGAAAAGTTTTATTGGGTGTGTGTATGAGTCAGGTATGCCATCTCGAACAGCAAGCCAAGCAAGGTGATGCTAATGCCCAGTATATGCTTGCTTTAAAATATATTGAGAAAGATCAATTAGATAAGGCGTTTGAGCTTGCTCTTGCTGCTGCTAAATATGGTCATCGTGAAGCCCGCTTTTATATTGGAAATTCATTATTTTATGGTCGTGGAATCGATATTGATCAAGAGAAATCTATTTTTTGGTACCTCAAAGCAGCTCAACAAGGCCACTTAGCTGCGATGATGCGTGTGGCACAGATTTTTGATTATGGCTGTGGTCAAAAGGAAGACAAGCAAGAAGCCGCACATTGGTATTCTATTGCTGCAAAACGTGGCTATGTTGCAGCACAGAGTCGATTAGGTGATTTATACGTCAGTGGCCAAGGTGTGCGTCAAGATGAAGTACAAGCCTTTCATTGGTATTTACGTGCTGCACGCAGTGAAGGTGACGCTTTTATTAACGCGATGAAAGTTGCTTTGTGTTATGAAGTGGGTATTGGTGTCCGCCAGAATATAGAAATGGGTGTGCGTTGGTATCGGATTGCTGCTGAGAAAGGGCATAAAGATGCTGCTTTTTATTTAGGTAAACTCAAACGTGCGATTAAACGCTATTATCTTGCGACAGAAAAGGCTCATCGTGGTGACCCTGCGGCACAGTATCAGCTTGGTCGAATGTTTGAAGCTGGGATTTTGGTTAATAAGAATAGAGGCATCGCCTTGGCGTGGTATCAACGAGCGGCAAAACAAGGCTACGAGGAAGCTCAATTTGCCATTAACATGATTGATGAGCTTAAAGTAGATAACCCTTTTCAAGTTTTAAGTGTTCAGCTTGAACCAAGTTACGTAAAATTACGTGAAAAAAATATTAAGTAACCCAAGATCAGCTACACATAAGATATAACTCGCAGCCTTCGTTTTTCTTTACTGCTTCGCTTATAAGCCATATTGAAAGATTAAAATTAACTCGATAGAATCAATGCGTTTTTAAATTTTTAAAATACCTATGCTTGATTTTGTTGGAGTAAGGGTTGGGAGATATAATGCGTTCACCTTTTGATTTAATGCGGGAATGGGTTGATCAAGAATGTAAGTTAGGCAGTCAATCGCCAAATCGAGCGATATTATCAACAATAGCGAATGAGAATGAAAAAATGCAGCCTCATAGTCGTGTTGTTGCTCTTCGTGAGTTTGATGATCGCGGATTTTTGTTTTTTACTTCAAAAAAGACAAGAAAGTATACCGAGTTAGTGAGTAACCCTCAGGCATCTATGGTGATTTGGTTGGAATTGCAACAGCGCCAAGTTGTAATAGAAGGTAATATTCAATTACTTAATAATGAAGAAAATCATTCATATTGGCAGGCATTGCCTAAGCATAATCAACTTAAATTTACAGCTTATGGGCCACATACTAATAATGAAATAACATCAACGAGTCAGCTTGATGTTGTTTATCAAGAGTTATCCAAGCAGTATCAAGATCAAGAAAACCTACCGCTCAGTGAATATTATAAGGGGAGTAGGCTTATTCCAAATAGATTGATGTTTTATACTTTAGAGTCAGAATCCTTTTCTGAGTTCGTTGAATATATACCAGGCGAAAATGAAGAAGGTTGGCAAAGCCGATTATTAGGGCCTTGTTAACTTTCCCTATAGTTTAATTAGACCGTCTATTATAAGCCGTAGCTAAGAAAATATTTCTCAGCTACGCAGTGATTATATAGCTATCTTATTTAGTCAGCATTTTCGCAATTGTTCTAAAACCATGAGCGGTTGCACCTGCGGCATAGAGATTATTCGCATTATCCATAAAAGCACGCCCTGCAATATCTAAATGTAGCCAACCTTTACCCTTATTAGGGACAAACCGACTGAGAAACCCTGCGGCATTACTCGCAGCTGAACTTCCACCCCCAGGCATTGGTCTTGAGTTTGCGGTATCGGCGTAAGCAGAAGGTGTGTTCTCCCTATGGAATGGTTCAAGTGGGAGAGGCCAGTAAGCTTCGTTGACCGACTCAGCGGTTGCTAATAGCTTTTGTGAAATTTCTTGATCTAATGCCATTACTGCATTGTAATCTGGTCCTACAGCACGAGCAGCGCCGCCAGTCAGTGTTGCTGCATCAATGATCAGTGGAGCACCAGATTCGGAGGCAAGAATTAAACCATCGGCTAACACTAATCGGCCTTCGGCATCCGTATTAACCACTTCTACATTTAAACCATTACGATACTGAATAATATCACCCAAACGAAAAGCATGATCGCTGACCATATTTTCTGCACAACATAGGTAAAGGTCTACAGGTTGATCCAGGCCTTGCAATATGGCAAAAGCAAGACCCCCTGTGATGACAGCCGCGCCACCCATATCAGATTTCATTCCAAGCATAGAAGTAGACTGTTTTAAGCTGTAACCACCACTGTCAAAAGTAATGCCTTTACCGACGAGAGCTGCAATGGGTGTAGATTGTTTATTACTTTTTTGTGGATGATAGTGTAGCTTTAATATGGCGGGTAACTGATCACTGCCTTTCCCTACCGAATAAGTGCCATTTAAGCCTGCTTCAACTAACCCCTCTCCTTGGATAATCTCGCTGGTGATGGTGTCCTTAGGCGCACACTCTGTAATGAAACGTAATGCTTCTTCGGCAAGTGCAATGGGAGGAAGGTCAGAAGGGGGGCGATTCGTTGTTGTTTTCACCCAATCACTGACTCGAATCAATTGATTTAAGATAGTGAAATCTTTGTCTGATCCGGTAAAATTTAACGTTATTGTATTTTTAGGTGAACTTACACCTTGATGAAAGGCCCATTGTGATTCTAAGTTCCAGCTTTCCCCTACGCACTGTAGCTCTGCTAATTGCCAGGAAGCAAGTTTGCGTCCTGCTTTTTGAATATTACGTAATGTGTCTGTTATGTGTTCTTGTGATTGCAAGGCTTTGATATGAATAAAAGCCTGGTTCTTATCAATAGATACCAGTGCATTTGATTGCCAAGGATGGCAAGGCGATTCTGTCGTTAAAATAACATTCATTGCTGTTTTTGCTCTCTTTTTCTATTTATTTCATGGTTATAGTGGTGTCGTACCTTCTTCTAGGATTTCAAGATATTTTACATATGAGTAATGTCGATTAGAAAGTAGTCCGGTAATCTCTTTTAAAATGCCTAGTTCAACTAACTCTTCTACTGAGCGCCTGGCGGTTCTCGGTGTGATTTGTGCCTGTTCGCTTAAAGAGCTGATATTGACAATGGGGGTGTTCTGCAGACTTTGAAAAGCCATTAAGTTGGATTTTTTTGCTACCAATCTTCTTTAAATCTTCTTCAAATAGGGAGTTCATATTGTTTATTGCCGTTACTGCAATCGTTGCGGTCTCGTGAACACCTTTTAAGAAAAACGCTAACCAAGCTTCCCAGTTGCCAGTTTCTCTGACTTCATTGAGTAGGCGATAATAATCTGCCCGATTTTGCTTGAAATAAAGACTGAGGTATAGCGCTGGTTGAGAGAGCATGCCCTCACTACATAGCATAAGCGTGATTAGTAATCTTCCAAGACGCCCATTTCCATCGAGAAAAGGGTGTATTGTTTCAAACTGAAGGTGAGAGAGCCCTGCACGAATGAGTAAAGGTAGGTTTGGGTTTTCTTGATTTAAAAAAAGCTCTAAATCGTTCATGCACTCAAGCATTTCTAGTGCAGGAGGGGGAACAAATAGGGCATTACTGGGGCGTGTACCACCGATCCAATTTTGACTTTTTCTAAATTCACCAGGTGAGCACTGAGCACCGCGATTCCCTTGCAATAGCACAGCATGTGTTTCTTTGATTAAGCGTAAAGAGAGGGGTAGTTTGTCTAGACGATTTAATGCGAAATTCATCGCTTTTACATAATTTACGACTTCTTCAACATCATCGATCTTGCCATAGTTATCATTTTTTGCCTCGAAGGTCAGCAGGTCTTGCAATGTTGATTGTGTACCCTCTATCTGTGAGGATAAAAGTGCTTCTTTACGTATATACATATAAATAAAAAGAGCCTGATTGGGAATTGACTCAATTTTGTTATCGAGTTGTCCCAAAGCGAGAGAGGCTTTTTCTAATGCTACAGAGAGCTCTGTGATATCAAGGGTGGGGTTAGCGGGAGGTAACGGCTGTGGCACATAAGCTTTAAAACGCTCACCTGTGGTTGTTTGGGTGATATAGCGACCTATTCGACTCATTTAGCGCTGACCTCCTTCTTTCTTTTAGTGACAAAATTATCAAAAAATGTCATTTTGTCATAGTGTAAGTGACAGAGGGACATTTATCAATAAAAATGTCATTTAAACTTGAAATATGAAGCTAACTCAGTTTGGGCGTTTTCGTGTATCATATCAGCCTGATTGAATAGTATAAATCATAATAATGATCGAGCATGATAAAGGAGAAAGAGGGTGAAGAAAGTACTCACCATCGGTGGCGCAACGCAAGATATCATTGTCTCTTACCATGATGCGGAAACACTGTTCTTACGCAATCAACGAGGGGGGATGGCTTATATTCTCCTAGAAGAAGGTAAGAAGATTGAGCTAGATGGTTTAAGCCAGTTTTCAGGGGGTGGGGCAACAAACTCGGCTGTCGCTCTAAAGCGTCAAGGGTTTGATGTTTCTGTACTGTGTAAAGTGGGAGATGATATTGCGGGCCGTACTATCCAATCTGAATTAGAAGGCTATGGTATAGATATCTCCAAAATTATGGTTGATATGGGGACGGCCACAGGTTCCTCTGTCGTTGTGCCTTCTCCAAGTGGTGACCGCACTGTGATGGCTTATCGAGGTGCGAATGCGAACTGGCATCAAGGGGATGTTAAGACCGATAAATTAACAGGTTTTGACCAGCTCTATATTACCTCATTGAGTGCTGATACTGCATTGATGCTACCTTCTCTTGTTTCTTTTGCTAAATCTCGGGGCATTAATGTTGCAGCGAATCCAGGCAGCAGTCAGCTTACTAAAGGAGCAGATGTCTTAAAAGATTCTCTACCGTATATTGACACTTTGATTCTTAATAGTGATGAGGCAAAACAAATGATGTCCTCATTGATTAAGCTTGATGATGATATCCGCGGTAAAATAGCGAACCAATTGCGTGACGGGGGAGAGTTATTGCTCGATGCCCCGATCTGCTATCAAGATGTGACCTTTAGTCTACGTCAATTCTTTAAAGAAGTATTAAAGTTAGGGCCACAAGTTGTTGTCGTTACTGATGGTGATAAAGGTGTTTATGTTGCTACCAAAGAACAGCTGTACTTTCATTCGAGCTTGAAAGTCAATAATGTCATTAATACATTGGGGGCGGGGGATGCCTTTGGTTCAAGCTTTGTCGGAGCGCTGGCTCAAGGTAAAGATATTATTGACGCAATTCGTTATGGCTTGTGTAATAGTGCGAATGTGATTCAATATCCAGACGCTAAAACTGGGTTATTAGAAAGTGAGCAGTTAGATGCACTTGTTGGTAATTTACCAAAAGAGCAATTTGATATTATGAGTTGGTGACAAACTCATTGAGACTAATAAACCAAGTACAGGCCCGCTACGCGGGCAACTCTGTAAAGTCAATACCTAAAAAACCATAGCAGAAAAATTAGAACGGTGGAATGTTATTGCCAATATTCAGTTGGTATTAGTTATGATGCACTATGCACTTTCTCCTTCCCTCCTTAGAGGACATAATGTACACTGGTCCGTGTAATGCGTTAAGATACCGAACGTTGATTGTGAACACCACTCATCTAGTTAATTAAATAGGGATGAAACTATGAAAGACATCTGGGGAAATTATGATGCCTTTAAAGCTGATAATTCAGATGCAATTAAATTTTTTAGCTTTGTAAAAGCATGTATCCAAACTGGATTAAAGAAAATATGTAGTAGTGATAAGTTGTCTTTTGCTCTAGATGTTGGATGTGGTGCTGGTGATTTAACTAAATTGTTGCTCGACTACGCAAACCATGTGGATGCTGTTGATCTTTCCCCCAGTTTGATTTCTAAAGCGAAACAGAAAGTCGAATTAGATGAAATTAATTTTGAATGCGATAATTTTCTTAATTATCAATCCAATAATAAATATGAATTAATCTCTGCAATTTGGTTTCATCATCAATTAAATACTACAGAAAATCAGAAAGACATTAAAGATAAAATTTTAGAAATGCTAACTCCCAATGGAGTGTTTATCTTTTTGATACCCAGTGCAACATATGCTCATGCTGAAGCACAAGTTTTATTCAAACAATTGAATTTTACTCATGCGGTTATTGATAGCTGTCCTCAATACCACAGAATGGTTTTTTCATTTGATCGTGTGGATTGGGACCAATACACTATTTGGTCACCATTATATATTTATCAAACATATCAAGACGAATTTGAAATGGAATTTATTGATACTAAAAAAATTTTAGTCGACAATGGATATCTAACATTGGATTATATTCATCCGGTATTTGATGTATTAATAGGTAAGAGGAAACCTAAACAAGCATAGTCCGCTATACTGATAATTCCTGATAACCGCTATTCTAGCCTTGAATTGTCCGAATTTCTCCGGAGCCCTTATCTCATGACAGTGTGAGTCGCTGGCTCCAATCTCAGCACTTTCGGCCAAGAGAACTGCATCAATTCCTCCTATTGATTATAGAGTCTATAATAAAGAGACCGATGGTAAAACTAAAAATGAGCATTTCCGTGAAATGCTCAAAACTAGGTAAAAGTCGAGGTATTTTACCCGAAGTTGTTGTATTTGATGCCTGGTACTCAAGCTTAGACAACTTAAAATCAATTCGCGATCTTGGTTGGG
>NZ_MDTU01000001.1:307310-310547 GCF_001720395.1 Piscirickettsia litoralis | reverse complement strand
CTTTCAATATAACGACCAAAGTCATCATATTTATCATAACCGAACCATTTCCCACGTTTCTCAATGCAGTATTTGGCGAGAAGTCGTCCCGATGAGGTTTTCTCTAAAACAGTAATATCTCGACTGTGTGTAAATAGTAGGTCTTCATCAGTTTGGTCAACAATCTCAACTTTATGATCTTGCTGTATTTCTAGCTTATTTTTGTAGAAATGGTCTCGCTCACGTAAAAAACTAGAAAATAAGTCTTCTTCGTTTAAATAGCTGGAGATGTGGGTGATATTACTCATATTGAAACTTCTTTTTTAAGATCCCAATCCTTTGGATGGAATTATTCTAACAGTCAATAAAAAAGAATGTCAAATACTAAAAATTATAAATATTTGTAAATTTAATCTTAACAAAAATATACTACTTTAATAAATCAGCCCCTGGGTAATCACTAATCAGGTTGGCCTCGTCAACATAGCGTTTTACTGTCTCTAGACGTTTATGGCGAGTCACTGCCATAATTCTAAAAGGGTCCACTTGTGCTTTTGCAGCGCTTGTCACAAAGCCTCGCCTTAAACTGTGAGCACCGAAGCGACTTGCATCTAAATGGGCTAATCGGCAATAGTTTTTTACAATATCAGAGATAGCTTGGCCAGACATTGCTGTTGTGGCTATTTTACCGTTTTTAAAGATTCTTCTAAAAATAGGTCCTGAGAAAATAGCTGAAGACTTTAACCACTGTTCAATTGCACGAACAGGGCAGTGGGCTGTATTTTCACTACGAGCAATGCCAATGACTTGACCTTGTTTGTCTTGGTCTGTTTTACTTGTGCGAATATAAACTAACATTCCATTTTGTTGAATTTCAACATCAGAAACTTCAAGGGCTATAAGTTCAGATCGTCGCAAAGCGCCTGCAAAGCCAAGAAGTAATATTGCTTGGTCACGTTGGCCAGTCACTGTTTTAGGAATATGAGTCATTAGTAACTGAATATCTTGACTCATTAGTGCAGATTTTGCTTGTGGCTTCGCCCCTAAAGTTCGACGAATACCTTTAAGCGTTTCTCTAACTTGCGCGGTATCTGTTGGTGATGGCTCGATTTGATTAAGTTTATGGGCATATTTAATAGCAGCAAGTCGACGGCGCAATGTAGCAACACTTGCAGCGCGACCATTGGCCAAGCGATTTTCTTTTTTTAGCCAAACTGAAAGTACACCAGAAGCTTGGTCAGCTAGAAAGTTGGCAATGGTCTCTGGGGTTGCAGGTATTGCACTTAGTTGGTGAATTTCAGTCCAAGCAATAAAAATTTTTAAATCGGCTGCATAGCCTCGCTTAGTGGCTTGCGCAAGTGTGTTTTCAAGAAATCGTTTTGAGGCTGAGCTTAAAGAGGTGGCTATCTCTGATTGAGGGGCTGAAGTCGTTATTGGGTTACTGCTCATACTTTTCCTTCTTTATCTGTTCAAATTATATTCTTTTTTGAGCTGATTTTCTATCTAACAAATTTCATTTAACTCATTACGAAATAACACACTTTTATCTATCTTATAATTATTACTTTCGATAACCGTCATTATCACAAGTAACATATATAATAAATATTACATTAATAATATGTAATATTTATTATGATATATTTAGATCATTCTATTCTTACCAAAAAGCTATAAACTTGAAGCTTTAAAATCATAAGCTATACTCAACTTACAAATTCATAAGGCGTACATTCAAGGAAGTTTAGAATTACAGATCTTAGTCTAGGAGGAACCTTATGCTTATCACCTATAACAATACCCAAGTAGATTTTGAGCAAATGCAAAGCTTATCTGTAGAAAAAGGGAAAATTATATTTCAAACAAAAGGCGGTAATAAGATTATTCAGCTTAATAATGATAATTATGAAATTGCAGACGAGGTTGCAGAATATATTATCAATTGCTATAAACGTGGCTTTAAACGCCTAAATTTAAACAGTTACATCAGCCTAGAAGCTGAAAAAGCTTAGCTTGTTTTACAAAAAACTTACCGGCATTGATAAGAATATTAAGTGTTTCTATATTTGGCAAGACATAAATATCAGTAAACTGCCCTTGTGTTTTATATCTAATAAGGGTGAGAAAAATGCCAAAATTAATATCACAGCAAAGAATAAGTAGAACTATCGAACGTTTACACAACCTTAGCGCTTTGTTAGAATCAGGGCGCGTACCTATTGTTGACGTTAGAAATGCAATGGTTTCGTTAGACGGTAAAATTCCTGGATTTAGTAGTAGCGATAATCTTGGCAAGCAAATTCGTGATTTACTAGGCTATGTTAATGGCCTTGGCCAATGCACAAACCGACTTGAAAAAGTTAAAGGAGCTTTAGTACTTAGAACGATTGAATCAACTTTAGAGCGAGGGGTTGCTCAAGACAGAGCAAAAGAAATCACAGAAACTTTAGCTAATGAAATGAATGCTCCATATGCCGTAGCTGCATTGACATATAAGCTTGCAACAGGAAGGCGGGCTCCTGAGCCGAAAGAGCAAAAAAACAGCAGCTGCTTGGTAATGTAGTAAATCTGTTCGCAAACAGGAAAAGTGTGATTATTGGCTTTTTAATAATAGGTTGATAAATTTATCGACAGGAAAATTTTCTAATTTTCTTGATTATCACAAAGGTTAAAAATACTATCAACCTGAGTTTGTCGAAGCTGTGTAGTTAAATTGTTATAAAATTTTTCTTTTAATACTGGCAGCCCTTGTTCTCTTCGCTTACTGTGGCCAAGCGGATACTGAACTTCTATCTTATTGGTTTGCGTATTATCTTTGAAGAAAATCTGAAGCGCATTTGCAATAGAACGCTTATCTGGATCATGGTAATCAAGGCTATATTGCTTATTTTCTGTTACTTGCATTTTATCACGCAGAATATCAATATTAATATCACAAGCAATACTCTCTTCATAGTGTTCTGCGGTTAAGTCACCATGCAATAAGCCAATGGCGACCATATACTGTAAACAATGATCTCTGTCTGCGGGGTTATGTAATGGCCCTGTTTTGTTAATGATGCGAATAGCGGATTCATGTGTTGTTAATTCTATTCGCTCAACCTCATCGAGGCGATTAATAACTTTTGGATGTAACTTTACTGCACACTCAACGGCAGTTTGCGCATGAAATTCAGCAGGATATGATATTTTAAACAGGATATTCTCCATAACATATGAACCATATGGACGTTGTAACTTAAATGCATTACCTTTAAA
>NZ_MDTU01000001.1:305275-307285 GCF_001720395.1 Piscirickettsia litoralis | reverse complement strand
GATGAATTGATTCTCTCTCCCGATTTTGATGAGCGCACTTTACTCAAGGTACTCAATGTGGCTAACCATGTTCAATGAGATTGCCATCATCCACTAAGATTTATCTGGCAACGACATACTGTGATATGCGTAAATCGATTGATGGTTTAGCTTGGGAGAAAGTGGCAAGGGTGTAGTCAATACGAATGCTCGCTCGGAATTACTGTTTTAAAAGACACTCTGTGTTGCCTGCCGCAATCACTATGTGAGCTGAGCCTTAGTAGCAGCCGAGAAAATTTGTTTTAGAAAAAAATATAAGCTATATTAGCTTTCTTATATAAATATATAATAAATATTATTTGTTATTGATTTTTAACTGTTTTTACCGTGAATATATTAAATATTATGAGGTGATAATGGATACTAGTAAGATAATTAAGCTTTC
This sequence comes from Piscirickettsia litoralis, assembly GCF_001720395.1. Lineage (NCBI taxonomy): Bacteria > Pseudomonadati > Pseudomonadota > Gammaproteobacteria > Thiotrichales > Piscirickettsiaceae > Piscirickettsia > Piscirickettsia litoralis. The sequence continues at coordinate 306,861 of NZ_MDTU01000001.1, read as the reverse complement.
CTTAATGTTGCTGATGGTGTGTTATATCTCTATTTTAAATGCGACCGCTTGTAACCAAGCGACGATTATTATCAGGCATGGCCAAGATACAAATTTAAGTGATAAGCAATATTACTTGAGTCATAGTGGATTTATTCATGCAATTTTAAATCGGCAAGCTCTAAGTGCTTTTCTTTCAAAAATAGTATATGTCCAGTAGGAAGTGTATTTACAGCTGACGATACAAATCGACCTTTTTATACTGCATTGCTGTATTTTGTAACGGATAAAAACCATCAATATGAAAATATGCCAGGTCCTGGTGGCAAAGGTGACCACTACCACAATGAAAGAATTAAATATTTAAAAGATCTAAATGATACGGCTCAGCTTGAAACTATTCGAAAGAATAGGGATGTAATGTACTTTGATGGGGTTGGGTTTGAGACAAACTATCAAGGCTTACCTCATGATGGTGACTATTATCCAGGTGTGCAAGTTGTACATGATCATGCTGTTTGGTGGCTAAAACACAACTCTGGAAAATCTGTTTTGATTGTTTGGCGTCAAGATAGTATGACTCAGCTAGTCAAATCATTTAACTCAAAAAATCATAAGAGTGCTTCACGTTGGTATGCGGTGTATGTGTTAAAAAAAGAAAATGCTTATAAAGCAGACTATTATCATGAGAAATTTCAGCTGACCAATGGCGAAGAAGTTAATGATTTGGACGCAAATAAAAATTATAAGCGCGTGCAAAAAGAGTCTATTGTGCCAGGAGAAGTACAGCGGTTATTGACTGACTTCTAAATTAACCATACCATCAAGGAGAAAAGCAAAGGAATGTAAACATTTATGACTAAAAAAAGAGCTATATCTATTCAAAATTCATTTAAATCCTTAAAACTTTTAGAAAATAGAACGCCAAATATGATAGATCATCCACCAGTGCAATACTTTAGCCAGTTGGCAGAGTATCGTAACGGTGGTATTTTTATTGCACATTACCGTGGCAATAGCGAGTGAGAACGCCACCCTCATGGAGATGAATTGGTTCAAGTTATTGAGGGGGAGACAACTATAATACTACTATTATCTGATGCTGGTTGTGAGTCTGCAAATTTACTCAAACAAGGCGAGCTTATTGTTGTTCCTAAAAGCACTTGGCATCGGTTTGAAACGCCAAAAGAAGTCAAAGTCATGACGATTACTCCTCAACCAACAGATCATTGTATTGAATTTTCAAAATAGCAAGAAGCTTGGTTCACAGTTACTCTGCATGAATCTTAAGAATATTTAACTTTTTCAGCACAAATCTTTGCAATCCCTTTAGGGAATTTATCGCATATCTATTGTTACTATGGGTTCAATGCGTTTGAGCGAATATTCAAGGTGGAGAGAAATGAGTATTTTTAAGCAACTTAAATCCGCACAGAAAAAAGGTGTTGCCATTGAAGTAGATTGCAGCTTACAAGTTAAAGGTAAAGACCAGCGGATTTGTCATGAATTTATAAAAGGGTGTGTTTTGAGTGTTAGTGAGGAAACTGTAAAGCTTAAAAGCTTCATGCCGCCATCAGTGAAAATTATTGACATTAATAAAATTTTTT
>NZ_MDTU01000001.1:296487-301190 GCF_001720395.1 Piscirickettsia litoralis | reverse complement strand
CATAAAACCCCCATACTTTAGTTGATAGCGCACTGGGATAGCCCATCTCCCCTTTCATCACCATCAGTGCAAGATTTACCGCGCGCGCACATGCATCGCCTGCGGCCCATGATTTTCTTGAACCTGTATTGGGTGAATGGCGATAGGTCCGCAGGCTTTGCCCATCCACCCAAGCATGAGAAAGCGCATCTAATATTTGTTCTCGACCACCCCCTAACATATGCGTGACAACCGCAATTGAAGCGATTTTCACTAACACAACATGGTCTAAGCCAACTCGGTTAAAACTATTCTCTAATGCTAAACATCCTTGAATCTCATGTGCTTTAATCATAGCAATAAGAACATCTTTCACTAATAATGGCGCTTTACCTTCCAGGCTGTTTTGTTGTGAAATAAAGTCAGCAACGGCTAAAATAGCGCCTAGATTATCAGAAGGGTGTCCCCATTCAGCAGCCAACCAAGTATCATTAAAATCTAACCAACGAATGAGTGTGCCTATGTTAAAAGCAGCTTGAATTGGATCTAAGACATAAGACGTGCCAATCACCCGAGAGCCATTTGGAACAATTGTCCCAGGAATAATAGGACCGAGTAATTTTTTGACATTCTGGATAATTTAAGGCAAGCATTGCGCAACCTAAGCTATCCATCAGACAATACCTTGCTGTTGTTAAGGCTTCTTTTGACGTAATTTCATAATCACAAATATAATCGGCAATGTCTTTTAAGACTTGATCATAATCAGTGCGAGCATTATCACCAGCAAGGTTATTTATCATCTTTATATTCCTCTTTAAAATAATTAATTATTAACGAGCACTAATATCGATATAATCCCGCGCTTCAGGGCCTATATATTCAGCTCCTGGGCGAATGAGTTTATTGTTTTGACGCTGCTCCATAATGTGCGCGGCCCATCCGGTGATTCGAGACATAACAAATATTGGGGTAAACATGGCTGTTGGGATATTACAAAAGTGATACGCTGATGCACTAAAGAAATCTAAGTTTGGAAACATTTTTTTCCTCTGTCATCATAACCTGCTCTATCTTTTCTGAAACGGCATATAACACTTTATCTTCTAGATAACCGGATAACTCTTTAGAGCAAGCTTTAATAATGTCCGAACGCGGATCGCGGATTTTATAAACACGGTGACCAAATCCCATGATTTTAACCTTTTCAGCAAGTAACTTTCTAATGGCTTGCTCTGCTTGCTCAGGTGAATCAAATCTTTCTATTAACGCCATTGCTGCTTCATTTGCCCCCCCATGCAAAGGGCCTCGCAATGTGCCAATAGCCGCAACAATAGCCGAATAAAAATCTGACAGTGTTGCTGTACAAACTCGTGCAGCAAACGTCGATGCATTAAACTCATGTTCTGCATATAAAGTTAAAGAGACATCAACTGTTTTGGCCATTAACTGATCTGGTGGAGTTTTATTATTATGCAGTAAATGCAAAAAATAACTCGCTAATGAAAGATCATTTAGATTTGTTTCAATTCTTCGATTATTATGAGAAAAATGATACCAATAATTTAAAATGCCTGGCATGACAGAAATTAACCGATTGGCAATCTCTAAACCTTGATAGTGATCAGTTTCAGGTTCTAAATGCCCCAAAAAAGAGATTCCGGTTCTTAACACATCCATCGGATGTGCTGTTTTTGGAATTTTCTCTAACACTATTTTTAATTCTTTAGGTAATTCACGCATAGAAATCAGTTTGTCTTGATAACTTGATAACTCACTGTAGGTCGGCAAGTGGCCATAAAGTAATAAATAAGCCACTTCTTCAAAACAGGCATATTTTGCTAAATCTTCGACTGAATAACCGCGATAATTTAAACTATTTCCTTCCTGTCCTACAGTACAAATTGCTGTTTGGCCTGCAATAACCCCTGCTAATCCACTCATTATGAATATCTCCTTATCTCTCATAAACATCCACTGCACCATGATTGCTGTAACATTGTATCCTAGCGTAAAGGCTTATAAAAGAAAAAAGAACGACCGTTCAATTAACGGTAAAGAGTCATAATGATCTTCAATGGATTATAATAAAATATAAGGGATATGCTAAGAAGATAAAAAGACATGTCAACGGACCTACTCTCTCAAGATGAAATCGATGCGCTACTGCATGGTGTAGATGGCAGCGAGGCTGCAGAAGAAGTTGAAATAGACCCTGATGCCCCCGTCTCCATTGATTTTAACTCCCAAGAGCGCATCGTTCGTGGTCGAATGCCAACCCTAGAAATGGTCAATGAACGCTTTGCTCGAACATTTAGAACAACGCTTTTTAATCTACTACGCTCTATTCCCGACCTAAGTGTAGATGGCATACAAATGCATAAATTTTCTGATTATATGCATACGCTTTTTGTACCTACCAGCTTAAACATGGTGAAAATGAGGCCGCTTCGAGGAAATTGCTTATTTGTTTTTGATGCAAGATTAATTTTCATTCTTGTTGACAATTTTTTTGGCAGTGACGGTCGTTTTCATGCCAAAATCGAAGGACGTGAGTTCACACCTACTGAATTACGTATTGTTATGCTGTTACTAGAGACAATTTTTGTAGACTACAAAGATGCCTGGGCGCCTGTTTTAGATGTTAATTTTGAATATCAAAGCTCCGAAGTTAACCCTGCGATGGCCAATATTGTCGGTCCTACTGAAGCAATTTTTGTCAGCACCTTTCAAATCGAATTAAATGGCGGTGGAGGAAAGCTTCAAATTGGGTTCCCTTACCCCATGATTGAACCGATTCGTGATATTTTAGATGCAGGGATTCAAAGTGACAGTACTGATATAGACACGCGTTGGATTCAATCCTTGCATCATGAAATTGTTGGCTCTCCTCTAAGGTTAACAGCAGACCTTGCTCAAGTTGAGCTTACTGCCCGAGAAATTATGCAATTGGAAGTTGGCCAAATTATCCCTTTTGAGATGCCAGAAGAAGTGCAGGTTTTAGTGCAAGACACTCCTTCTTATATTGCTAAATTAGGCCAATCCAATGGCAATCTCGCAGTTGAATTAACCAAAGAAATCGATAAAAAAACAGGGGCGACCATGGACTTCTCTCCTCCTTCAGCCAAGAAAGATGCGCTAACTGAAGACGGTGATGAAAATAATGAGGGCCCATCAAAGAAGAACGATAAGAAAAAAACAAAAAAATCAAAAAAAGCCACCGCCTACCTCACCTTAATTCTACAGACTCCCAGTTTTAAATACTTTATCAGTTATAAGCGATCCTGTTTTCTTTGTACGCGCTGGATAATATGTTCGCCAATAGGAATGGCCGCTGTTGCCGCGGGGGATGGTGCATTACAGACATGAACCATACGTTTTGATTCAGTAAATAAAAAGTCATGGATCAGCTTACCTTCCAAGCTAACCGCTTGTGCGCGTATTCCTGGAGGATAAGGGGCAAGGTCGGACAAAGTGAGCGAAGGGCAGTACTTTTGTATGGCTTTAAGATAAGCCTTCTTGCAATAGCCAAGCTTTAACTCATGCAGCGCGGGCTTTAAATAGCGCCTTAACAATTTCCAAAAGTTACTAGAAAATACCAGCTCTCGACTATCCCTAAAGTTAACAGCACAAGACTTATAATTTTCACGAGCGAAGCTAATGGCTGCATTGGGTCCAACTGTTGTGCTACCATCGATCATACGAGTCAGGTGAACGCCTAAAAAAGGCAACTTAGGGTCAGGAATCGGATAAATCAGGTGTTTTGATACGGCTGTATGGTTAGGTAATTGATAGTAACTGCCTTTAAAAGGAACAATCGAAAAATCATTTTTAAGACCCGCTTTTTTCACTAATCGGTCAGACATTAACCCCGCACAGCTAATCATAAATGCGGTTATATATTCTTTATTTTGAGTTTTAATTAAAACATGCTCGGAAAACTCTGAGATCTTACTCACTTCTTGATTGAATATCACTTCCCCGCCACTTTCAACAAAAATATCAATCATTTTTTGAGTAATTTTTTTGAAAATCAACGATGGCGGTAGAAGGGATAAAAAGCGCACCAATACCCTGGAGGAGGGGCTCTTTCTTGTGTAATTCAGTTGCTGAAAGTTGCTCGGTTGTTAAGTTGACTTGTTGGGCTTGTCGCTCCAGCATTTGCATACGTTCTAATTCTTGCTCTGAGGTGGCAACGAGCAATTTGCCACATTCATCAAAGTCGATATTGTGTTGTTGGCAAAATTGTTTGGTTGCTTTGTTTCCAGCTAAGCAGAAATTAGACTTTAAACTGCCAGGAGGATAATAGATTCCAGCATGGATTACACCGCTATTATGACCGGTTTGATGCAGCGCTGGTGATGCTTCTTTTTCGAGTAACAATATGCGTGAGGTTGGCTTACACTGTTGTAATTGGTAGGCCGTCGAAGCGCCTAAAATGCCACCACCAATAATGATAAAATCGTACATACCTAGAGCGTCTCTTGTTCGCATTTTAAATTTCTTTCAATATTTCATAATCAGCCACTAAAGAGAATATCATGGGCAGCATCAAACTTTAATATCCATTACAGGCATAAGCACGCTGTGCGGGTGATTTTGTTGGGTCCTTCCCATTCAGTTCAATCAAAAATCACCGCTGACATTTAAAATTTCATTCTCAACAACTTAACACCTTGATAACAAAATTATTTTTTCCTAACAAAGCAAAAAAAGCATAAAAA
>NZ_MDTU01000001.1:294440-295415 GCF_001720395.1 Piscirickettsia litoralis | reverse complement strand
AATTATTTTTCCCCGAAAGAAAGGCACTCTTCTTTCTACTTATGCAGGGCAAAGTTGTTTTCTAGGTGAACCAGGCCACAAAGAGATTTCAGAAGAGCTCATTCTCAGTAGAAAAAGTAAAACTAGTAAGTGGGATGTAGGTAGAACAAACATTGAAATAGATGAGTACAAAAATTTAACAACTCAAGAGCAACTTGACTTAACAAGATTAATTGCTATTGACTCTAACTATCGAGCTCTCATCTCTGCACACCTAGCTTCTAATCCAGAAGACAAACAACGGTTTGAAGAAAACGACTACCTTAATCGTGCTAAAAATAAAATAATATTAAAAGACTTAGAATATATGAATTTTTTCCATCGAAATTTATAAAGAGGAACAGTCTTCAACTCCATCTCAAAAAGTCATTGGGTTATTTTCAAAGCACTGCGGTATTTCCCAAGATCGCTTATGGTCTCATTTTTGCGAGCAAATTAGCGAAAGCACAAGAAGTAAGTCAAAAAAATCAGCCATACTTGAATATGCAACAAAGCCGTTCTCACCAAAACTCTTACAAGGGTTTTGTGAGCTAGTATCTCAACGACGAAAAAATGGTGAAGGGAATACAACAACAGCTGGAAAAATGAAAACTTATTAAAAGAAACAAAATTCAAATTTATTGCTGATACAATGGGATCCAAAAGTCAAGCAATACGGCAGAGAGATATCCGCTCTTACGGAAACAATGGAAAGTTATGGGACAAAAAAAGGAAATAACACATAAATCATTACTAAAAAAATATAGTGCAATACACCTTAAAGACAAATCCCCTTCTACTAGTAAAAATCCTCTTACTTTTACTAAACAAATACCGCGAAAGTCAAAATTATCTATGCTACCTTTTAGAGAATATGCAGAGACAGAAAGCAGCTCTCAACAAACATCAAGACTACGCAACGACTCAGTCTGATAACTCTGCAAAGATAGTAGTATT
>NZ_MDTU01000001.1:278146-293217 GCF_001720395.1 Piscirickettsia litoralis | reverse complement strand
TAGAACCACAAAGCACCTGCTAACAGAGAAGTATCTTCAATTTTTTAGTGCCACACCCAGCTTGATAAGATGCTTCTTTAAATTAAATTTTACTACGGATGGCAGTTGTTTCAATGCGGCCACTTTCTGCCTCAAAAGTGTGAAATTCCTGTTATATACAGTCAATGGGCTAGCAACACTTTTGGGACACCACCCAAATCATCGTCCGAAACCTGCTATAGCACTAGCATCAAGCTGGCCATTATGACTTTCCATATGCTTAGAGAAAACATCATATATATCTGTTTGTTGTTCTCATATTCCTTCTCTGTTTTCTTTAGTGATTCATACAAATACAGCAGCCCCCCCTAAAACCAGGCAAAAAAATTAAAAATATCAGTGAGTTATTAGAGTTTGGCCAAGACCATGCTAAAATCTCAGGGCTGATAGTTGAGGTAATAACGTATACTTAAGTAAATAATATTACTCTCGTGTTTTGTTTATGAAGATACTGATTGTTGACGATAGTGAAAATACTCTTTCTTCTATGCAAAGGCTGATTAGGTCAAAGCATAAAAGCGCTGATATCACCACATCTTTATCAGGAATAGAAGCAATTAAACACATCAATGAATCATCATTTGATATTGTTTTTTCGGACCTTAACATGGGCCAAGTAAACGGTGATTCGGTTGTAAAACATGTTCGTACTCAACAGCCTAACGCGTTGATCGTCATGCTGACCGGGCATATTAAAGATAGCCGTATTGCTTCAGTCATTGCCGATAATGATATTGATTATTTAGTAGAAAAAGGCAGTCCTAAAGAGCGAATACTTAATATTCTCAAGGAAGTCTCACTGCTAGAAGGGCGACAACGGTTCTAAACAAATCTACCAGCTTGCACACGTTGACAGCTGCCACTCCCCCCTTTATATTTCTACCAGTATCTATAAAATTAGGGTGATGATGTCCAAAAAATTTAATGTATTGTTTTTGATTTCAATACTGTCTGTGGTCACGATTAATGTTGTATTTTTCATGGAGCAGGGCCTCTCTGCATCACCCACCCCCACCAATGTCTCAACACTAGAAAGCTGCTCGAGCAATGTGTTTAAAGTGTCGGGGCAAAAAACAACAAGCGGTTATCATGATATCAAGATGAGCGAGACCTTATCGATGGCTGACATAAGTTACGCTATTTTCATTGGTACCATGCTTTATTTTCTTCTCCAGCTCCGTCGTTTTACCATCGTCGATGCTATTTTTAAGCCTCCGCAATAATTACTAAAATTAATTATGAAATACTCACGCAATACACATTTGTTTGAAAGCTAACTATCGTCTTTTTATATAGATTAATATAATAGAGCAATATATATGAAAATTTACGTTATTAATTTACAATCTCTCTATCGATTCAGCATTACACTGTTACTGTTCATCATTATGAATACCGTCGTAGTCAATGCTGCTGATAACACTCACCTTTTCTCCTTTCCTAGTAGTAATACTCAAGATTTTAATGTTACTGTCACTCAGCAAAGAGGTGCGGTAGAGATTCTTAATGTTCATTGGGATATCGCGCCTGGCTTGCAACTTTACAGAAACAAAATTCACTTTTCGATTAATCCCGACACCGTTAAATTTGGCCCAATTGACATGCCTTTAGGTAGTTATAATAACGATAGCGTATTAGGCAACTACCAAGTCTATCAACACACCGTTGATATACAGATTCCAGTACATAACCCACAAGGTTTGCCTTATAGCTTAACAGTAGAATATCAAGGCTGTCAGCCTGGTCGCTATTGTTACCCCCCTCAAATCAAAACATTTCAATTTAACTCCCAAGCAGCTGCTAAAATAATAACTCAGCCAACAACGGATCTAACGTCCCCGAACTCTCTGAATAACCAGCCTCAGATGACAAGTGGCTTTTTCACAGCGCCAAGCTTAAATACAATTAGTGCATTGTTTTCTGAACATAACTTTGGCTTAATTCTTTTAAGCTTTTTTGGCTTTGGCATCCTTCTTTCTTTAACTCCCTGCATTTTACCCATGCTGCCTATATTGATGGGAATAATCTTAGGCCAAAAGAATAATACAACGAGAAACGCCTTCTTTTTATCCTTATCCTACGTCTTAGGTGTTGCTGTCAGTTATGCCATTGCTGGCGTCGTCGCTGCAAGCCTCGGCCAATCTTTACAAGCGATGTTACAAAACCCTTGGGTCATTAGCGTATTTAGCTTAGTTTTTATTTTACTTGCTCTCTCATTATTTGGTGCTTATGACTTACAAGTACCTGCTGTTATCCGCAACCGCTTGCATAATACCAACCAAAAGATCAAAGGGGGTTCTTATTTGAGCGCAGCAATGATGGGGGTTGTATCAAGCTTAGTCGCCTCGCCCTGTCTAACAGCCCCTCTCGCTGGTGCCTTAATTTACTTAAGTAGTACAGGTAATCAATTGCTTGGCGGCAGCGCATTATTTGCTTTAGGACTTGGCCTAGGTGTTCCAATGCTTATCCTTGGAGCATCCGGAGGTAAACTCATGCTTAAAGCAGGCAGCTGGATGAATCAAATTAAAACGCTACTGGGCTTAATTTTAATTGCTATGGCGATCTGGATGATCTCCCGAATTCTTTCTAATGCAGTGATGTCGCTCATTTGGGGGCTTTTCCTTGTGATCTCTCCCATTGCTTTAGGCACGCTTGAAGCTGCGCACACACTTTGGCAGCGCCTTATAAAGGCACTAGGCGTCATCGTTATTATACTAGGTGCAGGGTTAATGTTAAAAACACTATTGCCAAAAAATGAATTAAGCCTAAACCAAGATTATTCTATAACAAAAGTAAATCAACAACCTCATTATGATCTATTTACAACCGTGTATACAAAAGAACAACTTAACTCTGCCCTAGCACAAGCTAAAAATGAGAGTAAGCCTGTTATGCTCGATTACTATGCAGACTGGTGTACTGCCTGCAAAGAACTTGGTGCAACAACATTCAGCGATCCTCAAGTGATTGAAGCTCTGAAAGGCTTTGTGCTTATTCGTGCTGATATTACAAAAAATGATGAGCAAGCGAGGCAATTACAACACGTCTTTCATGTTTTTGGGCCGCCAACTCTCCAGTTCTTCAACGCAAAAGGACATGCAGTGCAACATGCTGAGTCAATTGGCTATATCTCTGCTAAAAATCTGATAACAAAAATTAATCAAGTAAAAAAGTAATGGTGGGAAGAAGGAGCGTTAGCTCCGTCCCATATCTGTATCTTGTCCATAGCGCTTTATTTTCACACGTGGAGAAACAAACACGACCAGTGTTGCACTGGCTCCTAAAACAATCAAAGTCATTGCTAGTGGAATTGTACTTGTCACTTTCCATTCTAAAACAATCGTTGAAACAATAAATGCAAAGATAAATTCACAAAAGCCAAACAGCGCGGACGCAGTACCAGCCATCTCAGGAAATGGCTCAATAGCCCCCCCCGCTCCGCCTCCCATTAACATTGCACCACCAATTGCCATCACAAGCATTGGCGCAAAAAATGACATGACGGTTAAACCAAACATTAAATACCAAACGAGCATTGCAATCCCTGCTAAGGTGGCTAATATAGCACCAATTAATACTGTAGAGTATGTCCCTATTTTTTTTTGCTGAATATCCGCTAATAAGGCTACCAATAAAAAAACAATGCCAATTACAGCAAAATAAAACCCAAAGTGTTCGACTGGAACCTTTAATAAGGTAATCAAAACATATGAAGATACTGAGAAAAAAGTAAGAAAACAAGCAAAGCCACATGATATCAATGGATTAATATTAAATTATTAACGATTGTAATTATTGACAGTTTTAAATACAATGCTATTTTTATTAAATATCTTTTGCAATTCACGCAAAATAGCTAAATTAGAGTCTCAATTAGGGACACAATTATTTAACCGAAATACTCGCACCGTCGTCGTTACCGAAGCAGGCAGTCTCTTTTATGAGCAAAGCCTAGAATGGTTACAGACATTTAATTCAACAAAAGCACAACTTAAAAGCTTAAATCATGATGTGATCGGCACAATAAAAATCGGGCTGCCTCGTTCTATCAGTGAGCTTTATCTCAGCACCATGCTGCATCAATTCATTCATGATTACCCCGATGTTCACGTGCATATTCAAAACGGCAATCACTTACTGGATTTACTTGAACAAGAGCTGGATTTAGTCCTTCATTTTGGCGATTTACCTGATTCTAATTATCATTTTAAAAAGTTAGGCTATTGGCATAAAATCACTTGTGCCGCTCCTGATTATTTAAATAAATATGGCATACCAGAAACACCTAATGCACTTACTGATCATCGTTGCTTAGATCATTATCATAACCACAATCGTACATGGCGTTATCAACATGAAGATCAAAAAATTTGGACACCGATCCGCAGTCAAATCAGAAGTGATAGTAGTCTTGATTTAAAAAAACCTCGCCATTTCTGGATTAGGCATTGTTTATTTACCAAGTTTTACTGTTATTCAGGCAATCAATGATAAACAGTTAGTTAATATATTAAGCTCTTATCAAGTTAAGCCATTGCCTGCTTATGCTGTATTTCCATATCGAAAATTTAATAATAAAAAATAACCTGCTTTATCGAATTTTTAATGAAAAAACTAGAATTAAATTAGAGCTTGGAGCAACCACCAGTGGCTCCTTAATTGCAGTAAAGAGTGTGAATTCTTATTACTTCTAGCCCCCCTGGAATCCCGCATGACATCTAGCAAAAATCATATACTTCTCAGAATCAAAAACAATTTAGACAACTTACTATCGCTAGCTATGCTTTCTTGTTTATTTTTCATTTATTAATCTGCGATTAAGATAATGGTATAATTTAAAGGTAAAGCTCTGCTTCCTTACTGTCGATAACAATATATAGTTGACATATAATACTTCGTGTTAAAATTTATGAGCGTACTCTCAAGCTTACTGTTGATTGCTGTTTTAGTGCTTATCTTAAGTAGTCTGATTGTATTCTCGTATGCTCAGGCATTTACAACAACACTGTTAACTTTAATTATCATCGCAGTTGTTTTTTTACTTACCTTTATTTTTCTTTATCAAATACATGAGTCAACTGCAATATAATACAGAGCTGAAAAAGCGCAATGAAAACATCAAATCATTCCTTCGAGCTTTAGATAAGTACAGGATAGCCTTTGAGGATGCTCGATTTTATAAAAAAACAACAAAAAAGAAAAAGACAGCAGCATCGCCCAAACATCATCATACTCCAACTCGTCCTGAAGAAATAGGTTCTGATAAAACAGTGGCTCGCGAACAATTTTATATGCGTGCATGCAACACCTATCAGAATCGTCGCTATAAACTCGAAAGTTCTCGCCTTGACCTCGATCGGATCTATCGAAAGCTGATTGGTTTTTACGGTGTCGAGCATAAGCGTATAGAAAAAAAGTTTAGCGCAATTAAGAAAAATAGAAGCAAACTGGAAAAACTGGTATGGCCAATGGCTAAACAGCATTAACCCCTATACTCGGTTTCATTTAGATAATGTTGACTTAGAAAAAGCGAAAACCATTATCAATGATCAAAATGCTCACAGTGAAGATACTCAAAACCTGGTGTCAAAAAAATTTTTGGTATGGTGATTGCATCACTTAAAAAAAGATTTACAGCGAATACTTGATAGTTAGACATTATGCGCCCCAGCCATAGCCATGCCCTTAGTGCATTAATGAAATTGCTGATCGTTCTAGTTCTTATCGTCTTATTGTTTAATCCAGCAGTATCCTGGCAAGCGGCACTTGCATTTTTGGTCATTATTGTCTTTTTTATTGGGCTTATTATCGTCACCTATGAAAATTTTGAACAAGGTATGCGTAAGCAGCTCGCTAAAAAATGAAGATGACGCCCTACTTGGTATCGAAGAAAAAATACGGATACAGCAAAAGAATTAAAATTAGAGAATGACAAAGAAGGAAAAAAGACAAACCTACGGATAAAAAATAAGTCACTCGAGTTACAAAACAACTGAGTGACTTATTAAGCTTAATCAATAATCAATTTATAAAGTTTCTACCAATTTGCCAAAATATCTTTTGGGTCAGTAAAGCTCTTGTTTAATGCTTTAGCCACTTGAGGGTAAGTAATTTGCCCTTTATGGATATTCAGCCCATTAAGCAGGTTAGGATCATTTTCTAACGCTTGCTTCGCGCCTTGATTTGCCAGTTGAAGAGCAAATGGCAATGTCGCATTGTTAAGTGCGATGGTTGATGTATATGGCGCTGCGCCTGGCATATTTGCAACACAATAGTGAACAACCCCATCAACACTATAGATCGGGTCTGAGTGTGTTGTCGGACGACTTGTTTCAAAACAACCGCCTTGATCAATTGCAACATCAACCATCACGGTTCCTTTGCGCATTTTTGGTAACATATCACGCGTAATCAACTTAGGTGCCTCAGCTCCTGGAACGAGAACGGCTCCAACTATTAGATCGGCATCTAGTGCGTATTGCTCTATCGTCTCTTGTGTCGCATAAATAGTACTAACTTGCGAGCCAAATTGAGCATCAAGCTCACGTAGGCGATGTAGAGATTTATCTAAAACAGTGACATTTGCGCCCATACCAACAGCCATTTGCAGTGCATTGGTCCCAACAACGTCCCCCCCCAATAACAACCACATTAGCAGGCGCAACGCCCGGAACTCCGCCCAGTAACAAGCCACGGCCACCTTGCGCTTTTTCTAAGCAATGTGCACCCGCTTGAATAGACATACGACCTGCCACCTCACTCATTGGAGAAAGTAGTGGCAATTGCCCACGTGCATCGGTCACCGTCTCATAAGCGATTGCCGTACAGCCTGAACGCTGTAATAGCTCAGTTTGCTTTGGATCTGGGGCTAAATGTAAGTAAGTGAAGAGAACTTGACCTTCTCGGAGCATCTCACACTCTTGTGGTTGCGGCTCTTTAACTTTAATAATCATTTCAGCGCTATCAAAGACATCTTTTGCTGAACCGACAATCTCAGCACCAACACTGCGATAGTCTTCATCGCTCATGCCAACGCCCTCACCCGCAGAGCTTTCAACAATCACCTGATGGCCATGAGCTAAAAGCTCACGAACGCTTGCAGGAGTGAGCCCTACACGATACTCATGGTTCTTAATTTCTTTAGGAATGCCAATTAACATGTAATGCCCCTTCTTCTTAATACTGACTGTAATTTTAGTTCAGCTTATCTTAACCTTTTTACCCAAGAGTGCAATCTTGCAATGCAGTATCTTTTGATAATGGTATAATTCACTAATTATCATCAAACCACTCAAGTTTAATTAACTAGGGCCGCCAAAGTAATATATGGGGCTAAATATGGTTCAATATACCGTCATGCAAACTGTCTATCTATTAGACTCTTTTAGTGAGCCAGTTCCACTCAATGACAGAAAAAAGTCACTCTGGCCCGAGAAAATAAGTCTGTGTATGCGTGAATCTGAACAATGGATAGTCGGCTATGACACGATTGAGCATATGGATGTCATTACGGTATTCACTTTTTCTTCACATCCACTCTCAAATGGTTTTAATCCACCCAACCTGCCTTTGCTTTATAGCACCTTTATGGCCCTAACAGGAGCCGACAGCCATTTCCACCTAGAAAGCTATGAAGATGTTTCAGCGGCAACTCAAGGCCATGAGAAGTGGTTACTTCAATTACAGGCTGGAGAGCTGACACTTAGCCATTTAAGCAACATTAATGAGTAACTCACTAAATCACTGACGATTTTTTTGAAATAAGACCATTCTGACAGGGCTCAAGTCTTTTCTTCTAAGGCAAGGCATCGACAGAACTGATACTCATTACCAAAACCCGGCTTCTTCATAATTATATTTAAACAAAAATGGGTTTACTTTAACTTGAGACTGACACTTATCGCCAATTGTTAATGTAACACAGTACAAAAAAGTGTTGGATTTCTTCACAAATATTGAGTACCACGTATACTTATAGTTCGACCAAGCAGGAATATTTAACGTATGGACCAAGCGATTACAGAAAGTCATCAGGTGATTAATATCATCTCAAGCATATTGCTCTTTTTTGCAGTTGCAGGGTTAATTGTTCCGTTGCTACAGAAAATAAAAATATCTTCTGTCCTTGGTTACTTGCTTTGTGGAGTTGTCGTTGGTCCATTTGGCTTAGCTGTTTTTGCTGATGCATATCCTTGGGTCTCTTATATCACTATTGAGAAGTCTGGAACAGTTCATCTGCTTGGGGAGTTGGGCATTGTTGCGCTTATGTTTATGATAGGATTAGAGCTTTCATTTGACCGACTCAAAGAACTACGTCGCTATATTTTTGGCTTAGGCACAGCGCAAATCTTGTTGACCGCCGTATTGATTTTTTCAGTTGCGCTCTTATTTGGCAACTCTTTACAAAGCTCAGTCTTGCTAGGTGCATCACTTGCACTTTCATCAACAGCAATCGTAATGAAATTACTCGAAGAGCGAAAACTATCCAGTCGCCCAATCGGAATTTTATGCTTTTCTATCCTACTCATGCAAGACCTTGCGGTTGTTCCTATTTTAGTGCTTACTTCTTCTTTTAACGAAGGTGGCGAAGGCAATATCTTTATTGCTCTAAGCACCTCCCTAATAATCGGAATATGTACTGTTATTTTGATTTTTTGGTTAGGGAAAAAAGTTTTAACGCCTCTACTGCGCTCTGTGAGTTTTTCAACCTCTCCTGAATGGCTCGCCTCATTTGTTGTCTTTATTGTTATTGCTTGCTCTACACTGACCTATATCGTTGGTCTATCGCTTGCACTTGGTGCCTTTATTGCGGGTTTGCTCATTGCTGAAACAGAGTTTCGGCATGAAGTCGAAGTCATTATTAACCCCCTCAAAGGGTTATTATTAGGTATCTTCTTTTTATCTATTGGCATGATGGTGAACCTTGAGGAAGTTTTCCGTCACCCCATGTTATTATTACTCGCTGTCGCTGGGATTTATATTCTTAAGTCCGCAACCATGCTATTGCTCGCTCTAGCCTTTAAAGTTCCTGGCCGTCAAGCTGCAGAGTCAGCCGTATACCTTGCTCAGCCAGGAGAGTTCGCTCTGATGATTTTTGGCGTTGCCATGAGCACACAGCTCATGCCTACAGATGATGTGCAATTCTTTCTTCTCGTCACTGTTATCGCAATGATGTTTAGCCCACTGCTATTTAAATTGGCTCCGCTTGCAGGGCAATGTGGCCACTATTTTTTTAACAAACCTGAAGCCGCTCATTCCCCGTCCTTGATCATGAATGAGAATACAATTATCATCGCGGGCTTCGGCCGTGTCGGGCAGCTCATTGCCAAAGTATTAGAAGAGCAACATATCGCATACATAGCTTTCGATTATAACGGTGAACGCGTTCAAAAACTTAAAAAACAAAACTTCCCTATCATTTATGGTGATGCTCGCAAAAAGCAACTCTGGCAACAACTTATTGGCGAACATATTAGCGCTGCAGTCATTGCTATTGATGACCACTATGCATCACAACATGTCTTAAAGTCACTAAGAGCGCAATTTCCCTTATTACCTGTTATTGTTAGATCTGAAGATACGCATGATCTCAATATACTCTATGATGAAGGTGCCAATCATGTTGTTGCAGAAACACTAGAATCGAGCTTACGCATTGCCCAGCTTGTCATAGAACAATTAGGTACACAACCTGACGAAGCACAAAAATCTTATTGAAAAAATCAGAGCCCAAAATGAACAAACTTAAGTTAATACTTAGCACATTTTGATGTAAATCAATTTAATTGCAAATAAATTTGTTATCCTTATCAGTAAGGTCAAATATGAAATATATTCAAAAATTAACAAGGTGGTGAATGCTATGACAAAGAAATACCAACACATCCTATTTGCAACTGATTTAAATGACAAAAACCTAGCTCCCATTGAAAATGCGCAACAAATTGCCAAGTCATTTGATGCAAAATTTAGTTTACTGCACGTTATTCGTACTATGGCAACCACTTATGGCTACATAGGGGATTACAATCTTGAAAAACAATTAGTTGAACAAGCTAACAATGCTATGAAAAAGTTAGGCGCTCAATTTGATATTGACCAAAAAGATTTACATATAGTCCAGGGTTACCCAAAAGAAGATATAATAAGATTCTCTGATGAGAATGATGTTGATCTTATCATTCTAAATGGCCATAGCCATAACTTTATAGGGGCCTTGGGCTCTACAGCCAACTCCGTTGCCAATAGAGCAACATGCGACATACTTATTCTAGCTGAGGGTAAAAAATAGCAAGCGGGCACATGCTCCGCCTGCTTTACTTTCTCAAACTAATTTTACAATATTTGATATATATCAATAAAAGTTAAAATGTAATAAAAAATAGACTTTATTGTTATTTAATAATAAACCAGACTACATTTAAGATAATAAATATTTTCAGGGACGATAAACTATGCATTATCTATTTTTCAAAAAAACCATATTACTTGTATGGGCTATTTGGTGGACGGTTGTTTTTTTGAATGATTTTTTTGCAGGATTGCAAGAAATGGGCTGGATTTTTATCCATTGGATCAATGATATGAACTATCCAAGCATTACCGTTGCACTGAGTAAATTTAATGCTCCTAACTGGTTATCCTTTAGCTTGTATCTAATTATTGTCGCTTGGTCACTCGTTAACGCTAGTTTATTTTGGCGTGCCTTCCTCACTAAAGTGCGTGACTATGAGCTATGGCTAAAGCATGTCTCTTATGCCTTTATTGCAAGCTTGGTGCTATGGTTTTGCTTTATTGTTATTGATCAAATTGTTGTTCAAGCTCATTTTAGCTTTGAGGGCATCCATATGGTTCAAGCCATGTTACAACTCGTTTGTTTTTTTTGCTTTTTTCATTTTACCACGTCCTCAACTTTCTCAGTAAATTAACAGCAGCATGGCACTTTTACTTATAAAGCTTTAAAGTCAATAAGAGTGCCATCATCTGCATCGCGCAGCTCTTCCATAAAGCGTCTTAATAAATCTTTCCAGCTTACAATACCACACAATTTATTCTTTTCATCAATAACCGGCAAACAAGAAATACTATGTTTTAAAATTAATTGAATAGCTTCGAAAATTGAAGCAGTTTCAAGAACACAAATAGGCTGTCTTGACATAATTTGGTGAGCCCTCTTTTTGGTCGTCGCAATATCTCTATTTAACTCAGCAGCGGTTCCAACATAAGGACTAATTTCTTTTAAAACATCTCGATCAGAAATCACGCCAACAATCTTGCTTTTTTCCATCACCACTAAATGACTAATCTTCATTTTTTTTCAAAAAAGCCATAAACTTTTTCTAAAGAAGCATCCATATTCGCCGTAATCACCGGTGTGTTCATCACTTCAGCAACAGTTCTCTTTTCTTTCATAACATATCTCTCAGCTAACGATTACGACCTTTTCACGAACCCTCTTTGCCATAAGGCAATAACCAAACAGGGCATGGTGCCTGATTCACAAGAGCATACCCCACAGAACCTAGCCGATCAAACCCACTATGACAGTGCGCATTAATAAAGAGCAGATCAATGTCGTGCTCATTAATAAACTCTAATACCACTTTTCTTGCATCACCTTCCTCGATTAAATAATTTCTGATATGGCTAAACGAAGCAAGTTCCGAAAGTTTACAGTAGGCAAGATGCTCTTCTTCTTGGTAAAAAACTTTCGACAAAAATTTTCTATTCTCAATAACATAAAGTGCTGTTAGATCTTCTATGCCTAGACACTGGGCAACATGTACGGCTTGATCTGCAGCACTAAAAGATTTCCACCTTAAATCTGTTGCAAATAGCGCTTTTTTGTAATTCATAATAGTGCTTATTTTTAAATGTACTACTAAATTAATAGCAAAGCTCACGCTTCACAGCACTTAGAATCTCAAGCATCAAGTCACAATCTCTTTCAATCCATTGTTTTTTATAAAGTCAAGTTGGCATAATTTATAGATTAATATCTTAACAACCGCTGTGACGACAAACCAAACTAAAATATACATCCAGCTATACAGTGCATACACCCAGCCAATTCCCACAAAGTCATTTGACCCTAACCCATAGACAGAAATTAATGTCCCGACCATCAATGAAAATAATGTTGCACAACAAAACTTCCATTCTGGTAACGGTCGGCTCCAAGGCATCGCTTCATTGCGTGTTAAGTAAATCGTTAAATTACCACCACACAATATTCCCATAAATGCGATAGTATTTAGATAAAGCTGCTTAGACTGAGAGGCTAAGTTAGCAAACCAATAGTGATCAGCAAGCCAATATAAGCCAAATGTTGAGACGACACCGACCAATGCTAAACCCACAGCCAATATAAACACTTCTTTCATTTTCCATATCCCTGGGCTTACTGAAGCCTTCGTATTATCATAGGCAATCATCATAATAGGAATATCATTCAAAAGTGCGATTAAAATAATCATCACAGCACTTAAGGGGTGAGTATTATAAGCAAGAATGGCGCAGAGTAAAAATAGCAATAAGCGCACAGTTTCACTAATTCGATACACCGCATAACTTTTCAGACGCTCAAAAATCTTTCTTGACTCATCAATCGCATGAGTAATTACAGACAATCCAGGCTCTGTTAATACTAAGTCAGCCGCTGCTCGCGCCGCATCAGTCGCACCACTGACAGCAATGCCTATATTCGCTTGTTTAATTGCAGGCGCATCATTCACGCCATCTCCGGTCATACCAACGATATGCTTATTTTCCTGAAGTGTTTTCACAATCTCAAACTTATCTTCTGGCAACACTTCTGCAAAGCCATCCACTGACTCTATATTTATTCCCTTGCTCTCACCTCTAGCATGAATCACTTGACCCACAGGAACAATATGACTGCCAACCTTAAGATTTCGTGCAAGCTCTTGAGCAATTGCGCTGTGGTCACCCGTCACCATTTTTACATCAACACCATGTGCCTGAATCGCATGTAATGTTTCTTGGGTATCCTCTCTTGGAGGATCAAATAATGAAATAAGCCCAACCAAGTTATACTGTTCTAAAGAAGCATCAGAGATTGCGACAGCAAGCGCACGATAACCTCGCCCAGCAAGATCTGAGACCGTCTGTTCGGCATTCTCCATACTCTCATTACGGCATAAAGCAAAAACGACTTGAGGAGCTCCTTTTATAATTTTATAGCGCCCTTCTTTACTCTTAATCACAGACTCTGCTTTTTTGCTAACTGGGTTAAATGGCGTATATGCTTCAATATCTACACCGTCAATTTTCTGCTTATCCAGTTGTTTTTCGTAAGCAAATAAAGTTTCATCAATTGCATCATGACTATGAGGATTCGATGCGAAGCAAGCATAGTTTATTACATCTGAGTGATCATGGTCGTTATAGCAAAAGACATCGCCTATCGTTAATTTATTTTGGGTTAATGTCCCTGTTTTGTCTGAACACAGTACATCCATAGTCGCAAGCTCTTCAATCGAACTTAATTTTGCAACAATTGCTTTGAATTTGGCTAAGCGTTTAGCACCTATGGCAAGCGTTACAGACATTACCGCTGGCAAAGCCACAGGAATCCCGGCAATAACGAGAACCAGCATAAAGATAATGTTATCAGAAAGTGTATTTACTGCTCCAGAGTGAAAACTCGAATATAGATCATACAAAAATACGATGCCGCAAATAATCAAAGTAAATGTAATTAAAAATCGTCCCATTTTTAAAATACTTTGCTGCAATTCTGAGGGCGTATGACTTTCAGCAATCAATGCCGCTGTCTTACCAAAAAAGGTACTCATACCCGTTTTTTCGACAATACCAACCATCTCCCCTTGTTTAATCACTGTTCCCGAGTAAACGGTATCTCCCAAAGAACGAGTGACCGGTAAAGATTCACCAGTTAATGCGGCTTGATCAATCGACAAATAATCACCAGAGAGTAATTTAATATCTGCCGGAATAATATTTCCAAGCTTGATCGTCACTAGATCACCAGGCACAAGTTTTATTGCAGGAATATCTTGCCACCTGCCATCTCGCTTCACATACGCCTGTAGAGCTAATTTATTTTTTAATGCAGAAATTGCACTATCAGCCTTAAACTCTTGCACTAGCTCTAACACTGAGTTGATAATGAGTAATGCCATAATCATGATAAAATCAGGCCAGCGCTCAAGAAATAACGAGAGCAGTGCTGCAATTTCAATCATCCAGGGGATAGGCCCCCACAACAGCTTGACTATTTTTTTTGAAAAAATGATGCTTTCTTCTCATCAAGGACATTATCGCCATACTCTGCCAAACGCTTTTGTGCTTCGACCTGTGTCAGCCCAATTAACTGATTCTTTTCATTCATCATAGGATTTGCCTGTTCTAAGCCTTTATGAAGAAATTTTATCCTACAGTAGTTATGAGCACTGGATCTTTGATATAAATCAATAACTAAGAGACAAGCACATAGTTTCCTGGGGCATCCATTAAAGGTGGATACTGAGCACTTCCTAGGCGTTCAATGCTTCCACTTTGCTCTAAGCTTGAATGATCAGCTAACCATTGGTGCCAATGCGGCCACCAAGATCCTTCATATCGTGTTGCCTGTTTCAACCAGTTTTCGGGGGATAAATAAGTCTGGTTTCTGAGTGTTTTTTTGCTAAAAAAATAACGACGAGGGTGACCTGGTTCGCTGACAATCCCTGCATTATGCCCACCACTCGTTAAAATAAAATCGACCTCAACATCCGTGAATAAATGCGCCTTATAAACAGATTGCCAAGGAGACACATGGTCCTTTTGTGTACCGACAATAAATAATGGCACACGAATATCTTTTAACGAAATAACTTTATTCGTTATTTTAAAATGGCCTTCAGCAAATTCATTTTTTAAATACAATTTAGTCAAGTAATCTTTATGCATTTGCAAAGGCAAACGTGTTGTATCATTGTTCCAAGCCATCAAATCATTTTCAGTCTGCTCTTTCCCTAATAAGTAAGCATGCTGCATACGCGACCAAA
>NZ_MDTU01000001.1:274039-277326 GCF_001720395.1 Piscirickettsia litoralis | reverse complement strand
GAAATGCTGAAGCCATTTGCTGCCCAGATAAATAGCCTTGTGTTGCCATTCGAGCTTCTAAAGAAGCAACTTGGCTTTCATCGATAAATAATTGAAGCTCGCCCGGCTGCTCAAAATCAGTCTGTGCTGCAAATAAAGTGAGGCTTTTTAGTTGTGTTGAATTAATTTTTCCTAACCATGCGGCGGTGATTGCTGCAAGTGTTCCACCTAAGCAATACCCCGCTAAATGAATCCGTGTATTTTTTGTAATTTCAGAAACAACATCAATCGCCTCTAGCCCCCCTTCAAAAATATAATCATTGAGGCTTGTGTTTTTATCATCTTTTTCTGGATTTTTTCCATGAAATAATAAATACCTGATGACCTTGATCAACGAAATATTTAACGAGCGAGTTGTGTGGCGATAAGTCCAAAATATAATATTTCATAATCCAAGAGGGGAAAATTAAAATAGGTTCTTTATAAGCAGTTTTTGTTAACGGCTGATATTGAATCAGCTCAATTAAGTCATTACGAAAAACGACCTTTCCCTGAGTAATAGCAACAGTTTCGCCCACTTTATACGGACTTTCTTGAGATTTTAATCGAGGCATCAACGTCTCAAACCAATGAATATGCCCCTTTACTAAATTCATTCCACGCTCTTCCCAGGTTGCTTTTAGCGCCAGCGGATTTGTCAGCAAAAAATTTGTCGGTGCCCACATATCACACAACTGACGCACAGTAAAACAAGACAGTTCAATATGATGCTTATTTGCTCCGCGTGTTTCCGAAATTGCTTGTTGTAGCCAGTGCTCTATATTCAAAAAATTTTGAGCGTATAGATTAAAAGGAAACTGTTGCCATTGACTGTCACGAAAGCGATGATCTTTAGCTGATTCAAATTCAAAACCTTTTGTTTCATCCTCATCATGTTTTATTTCGGTAAGTTGCTCCATCAGAACTTTAGTCTTTTTCCAAGCATCAGCAACTAACCATAACTGCGTACCAGGTGCTGTGATAAAGTGAAGGAACCAGTCATATAAAGCCAACAATAGCGCTTCAGGTGAAGCGCCATGAGTGCATAAACTTAAAAATTGCTGGTATTGGTCATCAAATTTTTCTTTAAGCTCTAAGCTAACACTATCTACCACTTTATTTCCTTACAAATAATCTGTTAATTGACTCTTTTTATTAGCCGTTATCTTTTAAAAAAAGCATCCACTGACTGCATAGCAACGATTTTTTGCTTCATTTGTTTTCATCACCATAACTTTAACCTTACTGTCAGGTTGACTAATGATTAATTCATGCCGTTGGTTGGCTTGACCACTAAAATGCACTCCTAGCCAATCCAATCGCTCACACACTGCTTGGCGAATACGCTCAGAGTTTTCACCGACCCCTCCTGTGAACACGAAGAGATCAACGCCTCCTAATGCACCAACGATGCTCGCCACATGCATAATGACTTGATCAACATAGTAATCCACTAGCCATTGATCCTTTAATTGCTCCGAACCAAACAATGACGCTAAATCAGAATAATCACCTGACATTCCAAGCAACCCCGACTGCTGATAAAGCATCTTCTCGATTTGTTGTGCAGCCATTTTTTTATGCTGCGCTAAATAAAGCACGACACCAGGATCAAGCTGGCCACAGCGTGTTGCCATCGGCAATCCGTCCAGCGCGGTGAACCCCATCGTCGTTGCATGGCTTTTGAGGTTAATTAAGCCACAAAGACTCGCGCCACTGCCTAAATGTGCAACAACCACTTTACCTGTACTTTCAGCCCCTAATTTTTCTTTAAGTTCACTTGCAATATATTGATAAGAAAGCCCATGAAAACCATAGCGTTTAACCCCCTCTTCATATAATTCATGGGGCAGCGCATAATACTTTCTAAATTCAGGAATTGATTGATGGAATGCCGTATCAAAACACGCCACTTGAAAAACATCAGGTAATGCTTCTGCAACACTATTAATTTCCTGAAGGTTGTACGGTTGGTGCAAAGGCGCTAAAGGAATAAACTGCTCAAGCTGCCGTAATGCAACCTGATCAACTTTCACTGCATGCTCAAATAAATCTCCGCCATGAACAACCCGATGCCCAGCAATATCTGGAATAATATCTTGCTTTTTTTAAAAGACTTAAAACCTCTTCTAGAGCCAAAGCATAAGGGTCATCTTCTGGTTGAAGATAAATCATTTTGCGGTCAGCATCGCTTTTACTCTGCCCTTCGAGTAAATATTGCATTTCAAGCGATAAAGGGTCACTTCCTAGCCCCCTAACTTGACCAGAAAGCTTTCTTTGTAAGTCAGGTCGTGTTTCACAGCAAATCAACTGATAGACAGAAAATTTTAAAGAAGATGAACCTGCATTAAGCGTCAATATTGTTTTTAGCATGCTGCCATTCCAGGTTATAGTGAGACACTAGGACCGCTAAAGCACATGAAGTTTCTCGAGTTAAGCGATCATCCGCTCGGCTTGTCAACACAATCGGTACCTTCGCGCCTAAAACAATTCCCGCCCCCTTCGCTTGAGACAAGTAAGACAGTTGTTTTGCTAACACATTTCCTGAAACAAGATCAGGAACCATCAAAATATCAGCCTGGCCAACCACCTCAGAGATAATTCCTTTGACTGATGCTGCATGCGCAGAAATAGCATTATCAAAGGCAAGAGGTCCATCTAATACTCCGCCTTTAATTTGCCCACGATCCGCCATTTTACAAAGTGCTGCGGCATCAATTGTGCACTGCATTTTAGCATTTACAGTTTCAACCGCAGCAAGCAAAGCAACCTTAGGCATAGCAATACCAAGTGCATGTGCAAGGTGAATCGCATGTTGAGTAATATCTCGCTTTGCTTCCAGGTCCGGTGATAAGTTAATCGCACCGTCAGTAATTATTAATGGCCGATCATAACTTGGGATATCCATCACAAAACAATGGCTCACCCGCTGATCAGTGCGTAGTCCTCGCTGTTTATCTAAAACAGCCTGCATAAGCTCATCCGTATGTAAGCTCCCCTTCATAATTGAATTTACTTTACCCAAGCGCGCTAACTCCACTGCTTTTGCCGCCGCTGCATGACTATGTTCCACATCGATGCACTCTAGATGATCAATATTAATATGTAAGCGATGAGCTAAGTTTTTAAGGCGCTTAATGGGGCCAATAATGACAGGAGTGACTAACTCTTTTTCTGCGGCCTCAACAGCGCCCAATAAAGCATCTTCTGAACATGGGTGAACAACCGCAACCCTAAGAGAGTGATTCAAGCTTCGTGCGTTTTTGTAT
>NZ_MDTU01000001.1:271846-273752 GCF_001720395.1 Piscirickettsia litoralis | reverse complement strand
CCCAATAAAGCATCTTCTGAACATGGGTGAACAACCGCAACCCTAAGAGAGTGATTCAAGCTTCGTGCTTTTTGTATAATATCTCTCGAATGCCGACCCGGGTCAATCAGCTTTAATTTGGGCAAATGGGTTTCTTCGCGTCTTATTTTTTTGATTGGGTGCAATCACACGTGCATGGCCCTCTGTAACCAGTTCACCCAACTGATTAATACACTCACACTCAAAAATAACATGGCGATGTTTTGATATTTTGTCTACCACAGTAAGCTTAGTTGTTATCGTATCTCCAAGCTTAATCGGCTTTAGAAATTTTAAATCTTGACTTAAATAAATTGTTCCAGGGCCGGGTAAATGAGTGCCTAATACCATAGAGATTAAAGCACCGCCCCACATGCCATGACCAATCACCTCTCGGAAAATATCGGTTTGGGCAAACTGCTCATCAACATGCGCAGGATTAATATCTCCTGTGACAAGTGCAAATGCCTGAATATCTTCCTTCGTTAAGGTTCTTTCAACCGTTGCTCCTTGGTTAATTTCCAGCTCATCAAATGTCGTATTTTCTAACATAACGATTTATCCTATAATATGGTAACCCGCATCGACATAAATTGTTTGTCCTGTCATTCCAGAGCTTGCGTCACTGACTAAAAATGCCGCTAAACTTCCCACTTCTTCAATCGTGACCAACCGCTTCATTGCTGATTTTTTTTCAGCTTGATTCAATAGCTCCTGAAAGCTTTCTAGACCGGAAGCAGCACGTGTTGCAACCGGACCTGGAGATACTGCACTGACTCGTATACCGTGAGGACCCAACTCTGCAGCTAAATAACGCACTGTTGCCTCTAATGCAGCCTTAACCGGACCCATAATTCGATAATTTCCAACAACCTTTTCAGCGCCATAATAACTCATCGTTAGAATACTGCCCCCAGATTGCATAAAGGGTTCTGCAAGTCGCGCAACATGAATCAACGAATGACAAGAAATATCCATCGCCGTATTAAATAGCTCTTGTTGTGATTCGATCACTGGATTAAACAATTCATCATGAGGTGCATATGCAATGGAATGAATAATGAAGTCCAATTTCCCCCACTTTTTCTCTACCCAAGAGAAAAGCGCTTGCATAGAATTTCTATCCTGAACATCACAGGGCAATAATTCAACAACAGGCAGTGAATTAATAAATGACTCAACATAAGGTCGTGATTTCTCATTTTGATATGTGACAGCACATTCACCACCTTGTCTCACAATTGCCTCGACACAGCCCGCAGCCATGCTATGCTCATTTGCGACACCTAAAACAATTCCGCGTTTACCTTTTAAATTCATTACTCACCTCTTGGATTGAAGAGTCGTTTCATAAGGCTAATTTTATTAGCTAAGCTTATAGCGGCCCTTTAAATCACCTCCTTGATTTAAATCAAATAAACTATAATCATACTAAAAAGTAAACAAACCAAGGACCATTATGGTTAATCTTAAACACTCCATTCAAACCATTATGCACGATAAAATCATTAGTGTTGACCTTAAAAAATGATGGAATTTCAAAAATTAAAGACCTACTTGATTCTTATGATATCGAACATATTCCCGTTTTAGATAAAGATAAGTTAGTTGGCATAATCAGTTTGAAAGATATATTAAAAATTAGCTTTACAGAAAAATCTAATGTTGCAAAAGAAGATAAGGATAATACGTTGCTCGGCCTAGTTTACAAAATTAAAGATATTATGAAAGACCCAATTACCATAAAAGCTGATGCATCAATCGCTGATGCTTGTAGCCTAATGGTAAAACATAAAATCCATGCATTGCTTATTATTAACAGTAAAAATAAATTAACCGGCATTGTCACTACAACAGATATATTAAAATATATAACGAATGATAACTA
>NZ_MDTU01000001.1:246117-270811 GCF_001720395.1 Piscirickettsia litoralis | reverse complement strand
AACTTTGATCTTACCCCGATTTAGAAGCGGTTGCAGCTGCCTTGCGGCCAGCTTCAGTTGCGCAAACCGCTAAAAACTTAGGCACTCCTTCAGCAACACTAGATACTCGGATCAACCAGCTCAAGACTCAACCGAAAACCACAAAGAAACCTCCAATGAAAGCCGGACTCATTTGTGATAGATATGGCCAAGAAAAAGCGTGGCAACTTAACTGGTGCCATTGCTCATTCGAACAGAGGATCGCAATATTGTTCAGAGAAGTACCAGAAATTAATAGAAAAATATGGGGTGACTTGTAGCATGAGTCGTAAAGCAGATTGTTGGGATAACAGTCCAATGGAAAGTTTTTTTCGTACTCTAAAAACTGAATTAATTTATCAAACGCGCTATAAAACAAGGAAAGAAGCCGAAGAAAGTATTTTCGAATATATCGAAATGTATTACAATCGCAAACGCCTTCACTCATCGATCAACTATCACACTCCCGCTGAGTATGAATTGGTGACTGATGACTGAAGCTGCGTAAACAGGTGTCCACTTTTTCGGGCTAAGATCATGCTATGCTATCGGCCTAACCCATTAAACCAAATAGTAAGAGGGGATCATGACTGCACCTACAAATCAAAAAATAGGCATCATCGCTGCAACCGCTATTGTTGCTGGCAATATGATGGGATCAGGTATCGCCTTACTCCCCTCCAGCTTAGCAAGTATCGGCTCTATCACATTAATCTCTTGGTTTTTAGCTGCGATCGGCGCGCTTGCACTCGCTTACGTGTATTCAACTTTAGGAAATAGAGACCCTCAGCCAGGCGGACCAGTCGCTTATGCCGGAGAAGTAGCCCCAGTCTTTGGTTATCAAACAGGGTTGCTTTACTTTCATGCAGGTTGGGTTGGTAATTTAGCAATGGCACTTGCAGGTATTGATTACTTATCAGTATTCTTCCCAGTATTAACCCAACCTGTCGCAGGTGGCATTGCGACAGTGATTGCAATATGGCTTTTAACACTTTTAAACTTACTGGGTGCTGCGTGGATAGGGCGCCTAGTCACAATCAGTATTATAGGCATATTAATCCCAGTGATTTTAACTGGTACGATTGGCTGGTTAACATTCAAACCAGACGTTTTTTTATTAAATTGGCACGTTGGAGCTTCATCTAGCTCTTTTTCTGTTTTTTCCGGTGTTGTACTATGCATTTGGGCCTTTATCGGCATAGAAAGCGCCTCGGTGAATGCCGGCTTGGTTAAAAATCCAAGTAAGACCATACCAATGGCGACCATGCTCGGCACAGCTATCGCAGCACTCGTCTATATTTCTTCTTGTACGGTAATTTCTGGGATGTTCCCTGCGCAACAAGTAGCGAATTCCGGAGCACCTTTTTCCTTAGCTTTAGAGCATATTGTAAAAGTATTAGCACCGACAAAAGTCGATGCAGGAACAATTAATACCATATCATTAGCGATTAAATATATTGTCGCGGCAGCCACCGCATTTGCATGTCTAATCTCTCTAGGTTCATGGATTATGATGATCGCTCAAGCTGCTGCACGATCTGCCCAAGACGGGACATTGCCTAAAATATTTGCCCAGACCAATGAAAAAGGAGTTCCAGTTAAAGGAATTTACATCCAAGCTGCACTTTCTACCGGGCTGATGATAGTTGTAAGCCTGATTGCTGCATCTACAAACAAAAATAGTCAAGGTATGTTTGGTATCATTGCTTCAGTGACTGTACTGTTTACGGTCATTCCTTATTTCTACTCTTCGTTGCAATTGATTCGGATAGAAAGAATGGATCATGTTCCATTTAAGCGAGCAATTTTGCCTGTAACAATGGCTTTAATTGCTATAGCCTGGAGCTTCAGTGCATTAGCAGGTTCAGGCTTTGGTATTTTAATCAGTGCTATCCTCATCATTTTTGGTGTCTTTATTTTCTATGCTGCAAAAGATCGCACCGAACTGGAAAAGTCGATGCATGCATTACGCCTACACCGCGTAGAACAACTTTCAAAAGACTATCACACAAAGAATCAGGAGCAGTAAATCATGAAATTTGAGAATTTATTTAAGTTTTTATTAATTGATGCATATGCCAATTCAAAAACACATCGTGGTGAAGTTATTCAGGCATTAAGTCAAGAGTTAAAAAAGGATGGATTCAGCGTCGATCTTATAGAAAGCCGCGAACAGGCGAAGTTCGCTATCGAGCAAGACATCGCTTATGGCTGTATTCTAGTTGATTTTGACAGTCAAGAAGAGAATGGTTTATCTCCAATGGAGTTTGTGGATTTTTTAAAAAACCGTGGACTAGAGGTACCAATTTTTGCAATCACTGAGCGACATAAAATTAATGAGCTAAATAGCGAAATTTTAGGTAAACTGCGTGGAGCAATTGTCCCTCATGAAGATACGCCTGAGTTTATTGCAAAATACGTAGCAAGAGCCTTTCATGAGTACATTAAGGACATAAAAACTCCTTTTTTGGTGGCATGGTTGATTATGTTGCTGCAGGTAACGAAATGTGGATCGCTCCAGGACATAATGGAGGCATGTTTTACCGCAGAAGCCCAATTGGTCGCGTATTTTTTGACTTTTTAGGTGAGAATTTTTTCAGGTCTGATTTTAACTTTGTGCCCGACCTGGGTGGGATTTTTGACCACTCTGGCGCATTTTTAAAAGCGGAGCAAGATGCAGCAAAAATTTTTAACGCTGAGAGAACCTACTTTGTTTTAAATGGAACCTCAACCTCAAACAAAATGGTGAACGGCGCTGCCATCACCCAAGGTGATTTAGTATTATTTGACCGTAATAACCACAAGTCTCACCATCACTCTGCACTAATGACTAATGGCGGAATCCCTATTTATTTGCCTGCAGATCGTAATGCATATGGCATGGTAGGCCCGATTGACTATTATTCTTTAGATGAAGATAAGTTACGACAACAGATAAAAAACAATCCATTAGTGAAAGATAAAAATGCGTGGAAAAAAGAGCGGCCATTTCGTGCCGTTATTTTAGAAAATTGTACGTATGACGGCACTATTTATAACGTCGAAACAATCATAAATAAGCTTGGTCATTTATGTGATTACTTATTCTTCGACGAAGCCTGGGGCGGCTTTATGCGCTTCCACCCTCTTTTTAAAGGACGTTATGCAATGGGTCTAGAAAAGCTCAAGCAAGACGATCCAGGAATTTTTGTCACACAATCAACTCATAAACAGCTCGCAGGAATGTCACAAGCCTCGCAAGTCCATATAAGAGACAGTCATTTACAAGGGCAAAAAAGGCGGATTAATCATAAACGCTTTAACGAAGTTTATATGATGCATATGTCTACCTCGCCATTTTATCCAATGTTTGCCTCCCTTGACGTCGGAGCTCAAATGATGAAAGGCAAAAATGGTGAGTTCTTATGGGATGAAGCAATTCGCAGAACAATTACACTCAGAAAGCAAGTGAGAGCATTGTCAAAAGAGTATAACCAAACTCGTAATAAGCCTGAAGAGCAATGGTTTTTTGACCCATTTGTGCCCGATAAAGTCACTATTAAAAATTCAGCTCACACTCCAGATTTACAAGATATGCCCTGGGAAGAAATTGCTGATGACGTGCTATGCCAAGAACAACAATGTTGGACTTTTGCTGAGGGAGCTAATTGGCATGGCTATACAAAAATTAAAGGCGATTACGCCATGGTTGATCCGACAAAGTTCATTTTGTTAACACCTGGAATTGACCGACAAACCGGCGAGTATATGGACTGGGGGGTTCCTGGGCCGATTTTAGGTGCCTTTATGCGCAGTCGAGGCATTGTTCCTGAAAAAACAGACTTTAACTTAATCCTATTTTTAATTACACCCGCTCTCGAACGCTGCAAAGAAGCCACTTTATTAGCAGAATTGGTTGAGTTTAAAAAGTTATTTGACAGTAATGCATTAATCGATGACATTTTGCCTGACTTAGTTAAAGAGTTTCCATCAGTTTACAAAGGGCGAGGTTTAAAAGATATCTGCCTAGAAATGCATAACTGCTTCAGATCTCATCGAGCCTCTCTCTTACAACAGCAGCAATTTGAATCAGAACACTTTCCAGAGATGGCGATGAGCCCACAAGAGGCTTTCAATGAGTTGATGCGAAATAATGTTGATTATGTGCCGTTAAGCCAAGCAAAAGGGCGTATAGCGGCAAGTCTTGCCCTTGTTTACCCTCCAGGGATTGGCGTAATGATTCCAGGTGAACGCTATGATCATCGAGCTAAACCACAGCTTGATTATTTAAAAATGTTTGAAGACACAAATACACGGTTTCCCGGCTTCGAAAATGAAATTCAAGGCGCATATGCAGAAGAGCAAAATGAGGGAGAAACAAAATATTTTACATATGTTGTTAAAGAAGACAATGAGTAATACTCAATACCCCCGCGACCAAGCGGGGGGTGCATGAGGAACTATTGATCATAGTTTCGGCCATAGTATGATGCTATTAACACATCCTTAATTTCCTGAATTAGAGGATAGCGTGGATTAGCCCCTGTACACTGATCATCAAAGGCTTCAACTGCAATTTTATCGACTTTCTCTAAAAACTCTTGCTCATTCACCCCCGCTGCTTGAATAGACTTGGGAATATTAAGTATCTTCTTTAAATTGTCGAGCCAATCAATTAAGCCCTGCACACATTCTATATTCGTTTCACCCTGAATTCCCAAGTGGCGTGCGATTTCAGCATAGCGGCATAGAGCTTTTGGACGATCATATTGAGAAAATGCAGTTTGCTTTGTCGGCGTGTCTGTCGCGTTATAACGTATAACATTACAAATTAGTAAAGCATTTGCTAACCCATGAGCAAGATGAAACTCTGCTCCTAATTTGTGAGCCATAGAGTGGCAAACACCTAAGAACGCGTTCGCAAAAGCAATACCTGCAATTGTTGCAGCATTATGAACCTTTTCTCGATCCACTGGTGCAGCTTTACCTTTTTGATAACAAGCAGGCAAGTGTTCTTTTAACAGCTTCAATGCATGCAATGCCTGACCATCTGAAAACTCATTTGCCATGACAGAAACGTATGCTTCAATTGCATGAGTAACTGCATCAATCCCCCCAAACGCAGTAAGAGGCTTCGGCAAATCCATCACTAAGTTTGCATCAATGATGGCCATATCCGGCGTAATTTCATAATCAGCCAGTGGGTATTTTTCACCGCTATGGTCATCTGTCACAACTGCAAAAGGAGTCACTTCTGATCCTGTTCCTGAAGTCGTTGGAATAGCGATAAAATTTGCTTTTTCGCGCATACGAGGAAAAGAGTAAATACGCTTTCTAATATCCATAAATCGCATTGCTAGATCCTGAAAGTCAACTTCAGGATGCTCATACATCACCCACATGATCTTAGCAGCATCCATAGGCGAACCACCACCCATTGCAATAATTAAATCAGGCTGAAACTCCTCCATTGCTTTAGCACCTTGAAGAGCTGTGGTAAGTTTTGGGTCAGCATCGACCTCAAAGAAAACTTCAACGTCTATATCTAAACTTTTTAACTGCCTTAATAAATTTTTGATCATTCCTGAATTAAATAAAAATCGATCAGTTACAATAAACGCGCGTTTTTTACCTTGGTACTCTTCCAAGGCCATTGGTAAACATCCCCGGCGAAAATAAATTTTAGGAGGCAGCTTATGCCACAGCATATTTTCCTCTCTTTTGGCAACTGTTTTAATATTAAGCAAGTGCTTAGGCCCTACATTTTCTGAAATAGAGTTTCCACCCCAAGAACCACACCCTAATGTCAAAGAAGGGGCTAATTTAAAGTTATACAAATCCCCAATAGCACCTTGAGAGGCAGGTGTGTTAATTAATACTCTGGATGTTTTCAGCTTGTCTCCAAAATACTGAATACGGTCACCCTGTAAATCTTGGTCTGTATAAAGAACGGAAGTATGACCGATGCCTCCAATCTCAACAATGGTCTCTGCAAGTTCAACCGCTTCGTTAAAATTTTTTGCTCTAAATAACCCAAGTACAGGAGAAAGTTTCTCATGGGCAAATGGCTCATTTATAGAGAGCTTTTCACATTCTCCAACAATAACCTCGGTTTTATGAGGTATAGTGATGCCTGCCATAGCTGCAATCGTTGCCGCAGACTGGCCCACTATCTCTGTATTCAAACGGCCATCTTTAAAAATACACTGTCTAATTTTCTCAGCTTCTTCTATAGATAAAACGTAAGCTCCATGAGTAGAAAAACGTTGCTTGACCTCATCATATACATCATCAACAACGATCACAGCCTGTTCAGATGCACAAACAACGCCATTATCAAAGCTTTTTGACATTACAATAGACGCTACGGCTCTCTTAATATCTGCTGCTTCATCAATGACGACAGGTGTATTGCCAGCCCCTACACCAATAGCAGGTTTGCCAGAAGAATAAGCGGCTTTCACCATCCCTGGACCACCTGTTGCAAGAATAAGGTTAATGTCAGAATGATGCATTAATTGGTCAGAAAGTGAGACACTCGGCTCATTAATCCAGTTAATGATATGTTTAGGTGCACCGGCCTTCACTGCGGCATTTAAAATTATGCTAGCCGCTCTATTTGTACAATGCTTGGCTCGAGGATGTGGAGAAAAGATAATGCCATTGCGTGTTTTAAGTGCAATCAATGCCTTGAAGATTGCTGTCGATGTTGGGTTCGTCGTTGGTATAACAGCAGCAATTAAGCCCACCGGTTCAGCAACGCTGATAATACCAGACTCATCATCCTGAGATAAAACACCACATGTTTTCTCGTCTTTATACTTATGATAAATGTACTCACATGCGAAGTGATTCTTGATAACTTTATCTTCAATTACTCCCATTTGAGTTTCGTTTACAGCCTCTTGAGCAAGTGAGATACGAGAGCTATTTACTGCCAGTGCAGCAGCACGAAATATTTTATCAACCTGCTGCTGAGTAAAACTAGCGAATTCTTTTTGAGCTTTCTTTGTTTTTGCTATCAATTCATTAAGGTTATCTTTATTAGTCATTTTCTGCCACTCATAAACCATTATTACAACCCATTACAACAAAGCCGGTAATGGTCACTATATGATAAACACGCACTCTTAATCAGTAATTGATTTATATCAAACCTCTACTCACAAAGAAACCATTTTAAAAGGGCTTTCATTCTCTACCGCATATATTTAAGAGAAATAAGCTACCATATAAAGCTTGTGTCAAAATTGTACGACATGATACTAGAAATACAATCTATTCAGATCAGCCGGAAACTATGGGGTTCACTTGATGCTCACTTATTAATCATCATAAGCATAGAAATTTATCGAGTGCATTAGAGGCACTCATCGATCAACTATCACACTCCCGCTGAGTATGAATTTATGAATCGTGATGGCTGAAGCTGCATAAACAGGTGTCCACTTTTTCAGGTTAAGATCATTAAAAACTTAGACCGAGCTAGGTTAGCCGTGTGGTACACGGCATTATGATATCAACTTTGATAAAATGGGGTGGCGATCGCCCTTCAAAAGTTTATTTTTGGTTGAAGCAAGAACGAAAACATCACATTCTGCTTTATTAACGATTACATTAGCCGTTGAGCCCAACATGCCTAACCAGTGATGACGATGACCACTTAATATAATCAAGTCAACGTTCTCATCCTTTGCAAAAGTCAAAATATCTTCCTTAGGATAGCCTTCAACTATATTTTGACTATCTTCAGAAATATCAAGTTTATTACACATTAAGGCCATTTCATCAGCTGCACTTTTAAGGAGTTCAGAGTCATAAATAGGTGCCCCCATATACCCATAAGTCCGTGATATATCAGGAACGACATGCAACAAGCTAAACTTGCCAGCCAACTGAGATGATAACTCTTGGGCTTGCTGGATTGCTTCTGAGCTTCCTTCATCTAGATCAGTTGCAAAAAGAGCGTGTTTATATTTTTTTGTCATTCGAAGTTTCCCTTTAATTAATTGCTTGTGCGTATTATTATTAACAAGTCGCCTCACTCTGTAATTGATTTAAATCAAACTTTAATGCGTATTAAAATCAATAAAACTTGACCTAAATCAAAGCAAAAACACCGGCACTCTTCGTATAATCTGGAGTATTAATTACTATAGAAATTTATGATAATGCCAAAATATGAACACGTTCTTTATGTTACCTTACTAAAACATAATGTAGAAAATGATATTAATTATGTATGGCGACTTTGTGAGCAACTAAAATCTCGCTTAGGTTTTGCTTTGCTTATTCCAACATCAACTCAATCCGAAAGGTATCAAGAGAGCGAACACGCATTTCTGAACGACCATATCCTAAAAGATGCATATGAAAAACTAACAGCTGCAAGTCGCTTGTTAAAAGTTCCACAGCAAGATCTCTATTTACATGCAGGTGAATGTTTATACAAGCTCTTAGAGCGTTTATTGTCACGAACACGCCCCGATTTAATCATACTCCCTTCATCGCTCTCTTTTGAAGAAAGAGGGCATTGCTATGAAACAATTATGGATAAAGGAGCATCGATATTAAAACTAGCAACAACGCCCGTTATAGCTTCATAGCTTTTTAGAAGCGCATGCTTTTACTTGTAATTGACGCAAATCTAGAATGGAAACTTCACGCCGTGCTGCTTCAATGAGTCCTGCCATTTCAAGTTTTTTGAATGTTCTACTCACGGTTTCTAACGTTAAGCCTAAGTGATTGGCAATATCTTGTCGTGTCATACTCAGCCTAAGCTTTTGCGAAGAAAAACCACGCAAACGCATCCGGTTAGAAAGATTCATTAAAAATGAGGCTAAACGCTCATCGGCATGACTGCTCAGATGAATACTCGTCTGAGGTACCATTTCCCGGCTCATTGTCATCAATAACTGCTTATTTAGCTCGGGCAAGCTGCCAGAGAGCTTCAACAGTTTACTAAAATCTAACATACACAAACTACAGGTATCCAATGCCTCTACTGTATATTGATACTGACTAGAGTGAATCGCCTCCAGGCCCAGCAAATCCCCGGGGAAGAAAAACCCAAGCACTTGATCATGCCCTGCCCCTCCAGTGGAATAAGCCTTGCATGAACCCGATCTTAATGCAATCAGGTGCTTAAAGGGCTGCCCTTGCCGAAATAAAAGATCACCTTTCTCGATAACCTTCTGACGCGTTACAGCAGATTCCAGCTTAGTCATTTCTTCTTGAGTAAGACCCGCCGGCAAGCACAAGTTGGATGATGCACAGTTGTCACAAGAAAATTGCAATGGATTACCTCAATATGGCCATCTTGATAACCTCGTAAGTTTATCCGATTTTCCAAGCAACCACAACAAATGCACAATCTGGCTAAATTTGATCTATATCAAATCTTTTCCTTTTTCAACAGTGGTAGCATACGCCCTACAATTCAAATTTCCTTGGGCTAATTCATTATGAGCACATTAATATGCACTATATTCACCAATTATTAAACGCCGCACCCCTTTTAGCCCTGTTTATTGCCATCGCCCTCGGTTATTTTGCCGGTAAATTTAGAATCAAACGCTTTGTTCTGGGGGGAATCGCCGGCTCCCTGTTAGTCGGTGTTGTTGTTGGTCAATTTAACATTAAGCTCCCCGCAGGGATTGGCAGTATTTTTTTTGCTTTATTTATCTATGCAGTTGGCTATCAAGGCGGACCACAGTTCTTCAGCTCACTCAACCGAAAAACATTGATTCAGTTACTTTCTGCAACAATTACCTGCATCTTAGGCCTGTTATGTGTTTTGATCGCAGCATGGCTATTTCATCTAGATCGGGGCACCGCCGCAGGTCTTGCCGCCGGTGGTCTCACCCAGTCCGCAATTATTGGCACCGCAGGCGATGCAATTGCTAAACTTGGCCTTTCTCCTCAAATCACCCAAGCTATGCAAGGTAATGTCGCCGTTGGTTATGCAGTGTGCTATATCTTTGGATCATTTGGTCCTATTCTTCTTTTAAGCACGATCATCCCCGGGATCATGGGCTGGGATCTTCGTAAAGAAGCAAAAAAGCTTGCAGGAAGTATCACAAACAGCAAAAGTAACCTTGAGCCAGGACAGTTTAACGCCATTCACACGATTGATACCCGCATTTATTTAATTACTCAAGACTCAATCGCCATTGGAAAAAGTGCAGCACAGCTATTTGATGGAAGCTCTCATATTGCTATAGAGGCGCTTGTACGCAATGAACACTCTATTCCTGTCACCTCAAATACAGTGATTAAAGAAAACGACATTATCGCTGTTACCGCAAAAATTGATAATTTTATCAAACATGCAGCTCATCTTGGCTTGGAAGTCACAAAGCCTAATGCCATGAAACTGATCGAAGAAACCCGCAATATTGTTCTGACAAATAAAGATTTAGATGGTCAAACCGTTCATAACATTCAGCAATATTACCACAAGAAAGGACAACCGGAGCTTTATGGTATTTTCTTAAGTTCTATTTCGCGCTTAGGAGAAACGCTTGCGATAGATAAAGATAATAATCTCAAACTTAAACGTGGAGATGAACTCA
The DNA here is from genome assembly GCF_001720395.1 of Piscirickettsia litoralis. Classification (NCBI taxonomy): domain Bacteria; kingdom Pseudomonadati; phylum Pseudomonadota; class Gammaproteobacteria; order Thiotrichales; family Piscirickettsiaceae; genus Piscirickettsia; species Piscirickettsia litoralis. Next base: position 260,240 of record NZ_MDTU01000001.1, on the reverse strand, counting down.
CACTCATCGGTCGCCCTGTCGATTTAGATCGCATCTCAGCTAAAATCGGTTATACCATTTCAGCAAGCCCGATTACTGATTTTATTTTTTTCGGGTTCGGTATCACGCTGGGCATTTTAATCGGTCTTATTAGCTTCAAAATTTTTCGGCGTCGCCATCAGTATTGGCACGGGCGGAGGTTGCTTATTCTCAGGGCTTATTTTTGGCTGGTTGCGTTCAACGCATCCACGCTATGGAGCGCTTCCAACAGGTGCTTCCAACTTTCTGAGGGATTTTGGCCTTGCCGTTTTTGTCGCGACTGTTGGGATCACTGCTGGACCACAAGCGATACAAACAATTAAACAATATGGCATCGAACTATTTCTCCTTGGTATAGGAGTCACATTAATCCCTCAAATTATTACATTTTTTATCTCTTATTATTTACTACGTATTAAAAATCCAATTGAAATCCTTGCAACAATTGCAGGCGGTCGCAGTGCAAACCCAGGCTTTGCAGCACTGCTCGATAAAGCGGGCAATTCGACACCGGTTATCCCTTTTACAGCCACTTATGCAATTGCTAATATCTGGCTAACACTTTGGGGACCCATTATCATTGGCCTGGTCACAAAAAACTACAGCTAACTTTATTAAAAACTAAATAAATAGGTCACTTAACTATGGAAAAGAAACACGCCTCCCAGCTTAGTCCTTTCGAATTTAAAGACGAACTCATCAAAAAAGCCAAATCAAACTCCGATAAAATCATGTTGAACGCAGGGCGTGGCAACCCTAATTTTCTAGCCCTCTTGCCTCGTTATGCATTTTTACGTTTAAATGATTTTGCTCTAAAGGAGGCAGAGAGAGGTTACTCTTACCTGCACTCTGGTCTTGGGGCAACACCAGAAAAAAACGGAATTGTTGAACGTTTCGATTGCTATGCAGCGATCCACCGCCAAGCCGAGGGAGTCGACTTTCTAAACTCAGCGCTTTCTTTTGTTTACGATCACATGGGAATTTCCAAAGCAGATTTTCTTTATGAAGTGACAGAAGCTATACTTGGCTGCAACTACCCTATTCCGCCACGTATGCTCAATTATTGCGAGAAAGTCGTTAAGGCTTACTTATCACAAGAGCTTTGTAATACAACAACACGCTCAGAAAGTTTTAACTTGTTTGCCACCGAAGGTGGAACTGCGGCAATGACTTACCTTTTTCAAACCCTTAAAGCAAATGCATTGATTAAGCCAAAAGATAAGATTGCCATTATCACGCCTATTTTCTCACCTTACCTAGAAATTCCTGAAATTCCAGCCTATAACTTAGAAATCACTCATATTCATGCTGATGAGAATCAACACTGGCAAATTCCAGCAAAAGAATTAAAAAAACTTGAAGACCCCGCAATTAAGCTGTTATGTCTTGTAAATCCAAGCAACCCTCCTTCTGTAAAAATAAGTGATGACACACTCAATCAAATTCAAAAAATTATTCAAGAAAAACGCCCTGATTTGATGATTATCACCGATGATGTTTATGCAACATTTTCAGATAATTTTACATCTCTTTTCTCAAAATGCGCGCATAATACCCTTTGTGTCTACTCTTTTTCTAAATATTTTGGCGCAACCGGGTGGCGACTAGGAACCATTGCTCTTCATGAAGATAATCTCTTTGATAAATTACTTCAAACCTTGCCAGAAAAAGAGAAATTGCGCTTGGATCAGCGTTATGCTTCGCTCACTCCAGAACCTCGCAATGTTCGCTTCATCGACCGAGTGGTCGCAGACAGTCGTACTGTTGCCCTCAATCATACCGCAGGTCTTTCTAACCCTCAGCAGGTGCAAATGACTCTATTTGCCATAAGCTGCCTTATTGATGAAGAGCAGATGTATAAAAAATCAGCCAAACATCTGATCCGTCGCCGTTATAATATTCTTTACCAAGCCATGGGCATCGTTCCAGACAGCAACGAAAATAGTGTTGACTATTACACTTTAATCAACCTTGAAAGCTTAGGTGAAAAATCTATACGGAAAGCCATTTGCCACTTGGTTTATGAGTCAGAATACGGGAGCTGACTTTCTTACTCGACTCGCAGAAGAGACAAGCGTCGTTCTCTTACCCGGTAAAGGGTTTGATGTTCAGCACCCGTCAGTTCGTGTTTCACTTGCGAACCTAACTGAATATGACTACAAAGCCATTGGTCTTGCCATCCGGAAAATATTAGAAGAATATTGGCAGGATTTTGAAAAATAATTAGGTCACGAGAGTGGGAATGCCAAAATTATTAGAGTAAAACAGTGGGGTCAAGTCTACTGTTTTTTAAATTTTGCTTTCGATAACAATGCTTGCCGAAAAATACCATTAAAAGCAGCCTATTTTCAGGCTGCTCTGATTTAGTGTACATTTTAACAATCACTTAGGTAAAAAAATAGCAGCCGTATACGACAACTTAAACCTTAATCTTCTGAGGTGTTTTAATTAAGTACATAGCCAACAACCCAAGCGCCGCACAGGTCATACTGACTATTGCAGGCCCGGCAACCACATTAATATCTTTAATCATAATTTCTATGGATAAAGGTGCAATCCCCCCAACAAAAGCAAATGCAATATTATACCCTAAGGCAACTCCCGAAAACCTAACATCAGTGGTAAATAAATCACAGATTACTCGCATAAAGAGTCCTGTAATAATAGAAGGTATGATTGAAATTAATACAATCCCTAAGACGAGGTAAGTATGGTTCCCAGCGTTCATAAGCATAAAGCTAGGGTAACTCACTATAAGCAAAGCTAATGCAGCCGATGTGTATAGTTTCTTAGGGCTAATGTAATCAGTCAAAAAACTCGCTAAAAATATCATAATAATATTAATTATTGCACTGATTAAAATAATAGGTTCATAGACTACACTAGAGTAATGTAGATGATTTGCTAAATATTTAGACAAATATAAAGAAACAATAACACCATCAAAACCCACAATAATAACGGCAAGAATTGCTGTAACCTGATTTCGTAGTTGTAATTTTAATATTGCATATAGAGGGAATTTTTTGCTTTCTCTCTAGTTCACTGAACATTTTTGTTTCATCCAATTTTTTTCGTATATAATAACCAACAAAAGCGATAGCTGAGCCACTAATAAAGGCAATACGCCAAGCATTCTCATCAAAAAAGTGATGGAATATTAAACTCATCACATCACCAAGAATAAACCCAAGAAAAACCATAGAGAACAGTACACCTAAAGCAATTCCTTTTCGATCAACCGACTCATAAACAAAAACAATAGCTCCTGGAAGCTCTCCCCCAAGAGCGATACCTTGCACCACTCTTAACAAAATAAAGATAATGGGAGCAAGTATACCTATTTGAGCATAAGTGGGCATAATTCCCATAAGAAACATGCAAAAAGCCATTAACAAGATTGTAAAAGAAAAGCTTTTTTTGCGGCCGATATTATCACCAAGCCACCCAATTAAAAAGCCACCAATAGGCCTAACAACATATGCCACAGAAAAAACAGCAATCGTTAATAGGCTTTTAATATACTCTGACTGAACCTCTTGAAAAAAAGAGGCGCTGATTTGACTAGAAAACAAGATGTAAAGAATGAAATCATAAAACTCTAACATCCCTCCAACCCCTGCAAGGACTGATACTTTCATTATGCTATTCTGGTTCATACTTTAATATCCAAGTTTAAACAATGTAAAAATAAATTTAGTATATGAAATAAGATTACAATTACCGCATATTTGATTTTTATTTAATCTATAAAAATAAATAATTATTAACCATTAATATTGGCAATGCTCGATCAATATGTCACAAAAATACTCAGGTTGCTCCAAGTGCAGTACATGAGAAGCATCATCAACCACTTTTAGTTTTGAACCCGGTATTTTTCTCACCATCGTTTGGTTTTGCGCAACAGGCAGTAAAAAATCCTCTTTACCACAAAGAATTAAAGTTTCAGACTGTATTTCTCTAAGAAAAGGCAATGAATTAAATTCTGAGCATGCCTCCAACTGCTTTTCCAAAGTCTGAATTGCTGTTGGGAAAAGGTAGTCAATTTTTTCTTGGATTCTTTTTTTGACTTGTTTTTTATTATTGAAAAAATTTACGGAATAACTCCAGGGCATTGACAATTTTATTAGTGTTTCTTTACTCAAAGCTCCTTCTCGTATTAAGTTAAAATGCATTTTCATTTGATAAACACTTCTGCAATCTACTTTATGTCCTGAAGAATAAATAATTAATTTATCAACCTTATCTGGATAATTTATTGAAAACTGCTGAGCAATAAACCCACCCATAGAATGCCCGACAATGTGAGTTTTCTCAATACCAAGCATATTCATAATCATATTTATATCATCAGCCATCGACGAAATGCTGCAAGACTCTTGCAGTTCGGTTGAACGTCCCGTACCATAGCTATCATATAAAATAATGTGGTAGTGTTTTTTAAGTCTTTCTGCAATATTCAGCCAGTAACTATGATCTTGGCCCAAACCGCTTATAAACAATAGTGCAGGCGCTTTCCTGTCACCAACCTCTTGGTAATATAGCGCACGCTCATTATTGAAAATGAATTTAGCCATTAATCGCCCTTGATACTTATTCATATAACCGTTGAATAATATATGGTTACATCACTATAAACAACGTAATATTTACTGATATTTTATTCGTTCTAAAAAGTCTAATTTATTATTTTAATGCTCATTACATTAACAAGCATTAACATTAAAGCCCCAAATACACTCAAATTATTTACAAATTCCCATAATCAAGAAAATGTCAGAACGCATCTCTTTACTTTTTAGCCTTGCCCATTCAAGCAGTGTGTCTAGTTATTTATGTCTCCTTAATTGGCTTGAAATTTACCACTATACAAATATACCGTCAATCAAAAAAAACAGCAAAAATTCTAAATGAGCCTCATGCTGGTGCCATGTGACTAGTTAAGTGGCATCACCCTGTAAGCATTCATCAAAAATTGACAATACCCTCCTATCACTTTTAATGATAAACTGCCAGTCAATTACAGCACAAATTTTAAAAATAAAACGAAATTAAGAAGAAAGTGACAATGGCTATGATAACAACCTTATACGGCATAAAAAATTGCGATACTGTCAAAAAAGCCCGCAAATTCCTCGATAACAACAATATTGACTATCGATTTCATGATTTTCGCCAAGACGGTACAAGCGCTGAGCTCATCGAACATTGGTGCCAATTAACGGATTGGCAAAATTTACTAAATAAGCGCAGCCGCACCTACCGTGAACTCCCTGAAGCCACCAAAAATACAATGAGTGCCGACTCTATTATTAACTTAGTCTGTCAGCAACCCACACTCGTTAAGCGTCCTGTATTAAATCATCAGGGTCAACTTTATATCGGCTATAGTGATAAGAATTATCAAGAGATATTTAGCCATGCATAAGGCGATAGAGTTAACTTGTGAATTAATCAAACGTGAATCTATCACACCCAACGATCAAGGCTGCCAGGAGTTGCTGGCAAGCCGGCTCAAAAAACTTGGTTTTACAACTGAATCAATGCCTTTTGGAGATACACAAAATTTATGGGCGAGAAAAGGCAACTCCACACCTTTAATTGTATTTGCAGGTCATACTGATGTCGTTCCTACAGGCCCTTTATCAGCATGGGACACCCCACCTTTCAACCCAACACTCGCAGATAACGGCATGCTCTATGGCCGCGGTGCCGCAGATATGAAGTCTGGTCTAGCGGCAATGATCACGGCCACCGAGAACTTCCTAGCTCGACATCCGACTCATCCAGGAGCTATCGGCTTTTTAATCACCAGCGATGAAGAAGGCCCAGCCACGCATGGTACGCAAAAGGTTCTCCAAGAGCTCGCCAAGCGTGGCGAAAAGATTGATTATTGCCTACTAGGTGAACCCAGCAGTTCCGAATACTCAGGAGATACTATTAAGCATGGTCGCCGTGGTTCCTTAAGTGGACAACTCACGATTCAGGGCAAACAAGGCCATGTTGCCTACCCGCAGCTGGCCGATAACCCTCTTCACCAGTGCCTTAATGCATTACAACAGCTTACAAGCTATAGCTGGGATCAAGAAACTGCCGATTTTCCCGCCACTACACTACAAATTACTCGAATTAACGGAGGAGACAACAAAGCCCGTAACGTAATTCCAGGCCAAGCCAACATCGACTTTAATTTACGTTTTTCTAACCAAATCACTCACGAAAAAATTCAAGATAAAATCCACTGCATTCTTGATGAAAACTATTTGGATTATCAAATTAACTGGCAAATCAACGGCCATCCTTTTTTAACTAAAGATGAATACTTCATTAATACAATCAAAAAATCAGTTGAGAGCACAATAGGAAAACACCCCATACTTTCAACGGCAGGAGGCACCTCAGATGGTCGGTTTATCGCCCCTTATGGCATTAGTGTCGTCGAACTCGGTGTGCCAAATAAGAGCATTCATCAAGTTAATGAATGCGTACATACCGATGATATCATTTCTTTAACAAAGATTTATGAGAGTATTTTAGCACAGATATTAATTAAGAGTTAGCCTATTATTTTAGAGCTGTTAAAATTCATCAGTACAATCAACTACTAAAAATCACGGGAAAAGCACAAAAAAGGCAGCCTAGGCTGCCTTTTTAATAGTCAATACAGCAATTACTTATACAAGCAAGCCGTTCATGCGCTTCACAAAGCTTGCTGGATCTTCTAATTGCCCACCTTCAGCTAAAATAGCCTGATCAAGTAAAAGATTAGACCAGTCAGCAAATACTGTTTCGTTGCCTTCTGACGCTTTTAGTCTAGCAAACAAAGCATGCTCAGGATTAAGCTCTAAGATCGGCTTGGACATTGGCATGTTTTGACCGGCAGCATTCATAATACGCTGCATATGTGCACTCATATCATGCTCATCAGCCACAATACAGGCAGGAGAAGAGGTTAAGCGCAAACTCACACGCACATCTTTAACTTTTTCGCCCAATGTCTCTTTGACTTTTTTGATCAACTCAGCATTCTCATCTTTAAGCTTTTCTTGTTTTTCTTTTTCTGCTTCATCATTCCCTAAATCAAGCGCACCTTTGCTCGCAGACTGTAGTTTTTTGCCTTCAAACTCAGTTAAGTAGCTAATCCACCACTCATCGACCGGATCAGACAGCAATAAGACTTCAACCTCTTTACTGGCAAAAGCTTCGAGCTGAGGACTATTTTTCGCCGCTGCATAACTATCAGCAGTAATATAATAAATGCTTTCTTGACCTTCTTTCATCCGAGAAATATAGTCTTCAAAAGAAACCGTTTGCGCTTCAGTACCTGTGTGCGTTGATGCAAAACGGAATAGCTTTGCAACACGCTCACGGTTAGCAAAGTCTTCTGCTGGACCTTCTTTTAGGACACGACCAAACTGCTCCCAAAAATCATTATATTTTTGCTTGTCTTCATCTTTAGCAATTTTTTCCATCAAACCAAGTATACGTTTCACAGAAGCTGTACGAATGGTATCAATGGTTTTATTACTCTGTAAAATCTCACGTGAAACGTTTAATGGTAAATCATTGGAATCGATCACACCACGCACAAAACGTAAGTAATTCGGCAATAAATGCTCTGCATCGTCCATAATAAAAATACGACGAACGTAAAGCTTAACGCCTTCGCGTTTTTCGCGATTAAATAAATCAAACGGTGCTTTTTTAGGAATATATAACAAGCTGGTATATTCAGTTTTACCTTCAACTTTATTGTGCGACCACACTAAAGGATCTTCGAAATCATGAGAGATTTGCTTATACGTCTCTGCATATTGTTCATCAGTAATCTCTGATTTTGGACGCGTCCACAAGGCGGTTGCGCTATTGGCTTGTTCTTCTTTACGGACAATTTCTGCAGGTTTCGGCTCTTCGCCTTCTTTGACTTCTTCTTGCTTTTCTTCATGAATAATCAAAAAGATCGGCGTAGAAATATGGTCAGAGTAGGTTTGAATAATGCTCTTTAAGCGATGCTCTTCTAAGAATTCTTCTTCACCTTCCTTCAAATGCAAGGTAATTTCTGTACCACGGTTTTCTAATGTCGCATCTTCAATGCTGTACTCACCCTCACCTTTGGACGTCCAGACTGTGCCCGTTTCAGCTGCAGCGCCAGCACGACGTGTTTTAACAACAACATCATCAGCCACCATAAAGGCAGAATAAAACCCAACACCAAATTGACCGATTAAGTGAGCGTCTTTTGCCTGATCACCCGTTAGAGATTCTAAAAATTGCTTAGTGCCAGATTTCGCAATGGTTCCTAAGTTTTCCATCACCTCTTCTTGACTCATGCCAATACCGTTATCACGGATGGTTAGAGTGCGCTGCTCTTTATTTGGCTCTATCCAAACTTTAAGCTCACCCTCATTTTCATAGAGGCTTTCGTTAGAAACCGCTTCAAAGCGTAACTTATCAATCGCATCAGCCGCATTAGAAACAAGCTCACGTAAAAAAATCTCTTTATTTGAATATAAAGAGTGAATCATCAACTTCAACAGTTGCTTTACTTCAGTTTGAAAACCATGTGTCTTAGGTTCAGCCACAGCCATTTCTCATCCTCTATCGTTTCAGTTTATCAATCAAAATTCTATTTTTTCCGCACCAGGTGCATGCCATCTCGCACGGTGAGCAACACATTTTCGACGCGCTCATCGGCGGTTAAATGAGCATTTAGCTCATGAACACCAATTGCGTGCTTACTTTCTGGTGCGAGGACCTCGCCATACCATAAGGCATTATCAATCACGAGTAATCCACCGCTTACTAGCTTAGATAGGGTCGCTTCATAATATTTCAAGTAGTTGGCCTTATCTGCATCCAAAAAAACAATATCGAAGTGATTGTCCGGCAATGTTGCTATCGTCTCAAAGGCCGGTGCAATGCGCAAATCAATCTTGTAGCCATGGGGACTTTGCTCGAAATAATAGCGAGAAAAGCTTTTACACATCGGATTCACATCGCAGCTAATCACCTGACCATCATCTGGCAAAACCTCGGCAATCGTCAACGCTGAATAACCAGTATAAGTCCCTAACTCTAATACATGTTTAGCGCCCATCAACTGAATCAACATACGCAGCAATTTAGCAGGAACACGCCCGGTCATCATCTGTGGACCACTCATATTTTCCCAAGTATCCGCAACTAATTCACGTAAAAGCGGCGACTCAGGCTGAGTGATCTCATGGCAATACTGCTCAATATCAGGGTTAACGATATCCTTCATAATCTCTACATTGTTGATTACATAAAATTTATAAAACAGTTACTAGGCTAGTCAGCGAAGAGCCGCCAACAAACATCAAGCGCTCTTCTTTTTGCCCACTAAAATATCAAATAATGGCGGCAAATATTTATCAACAGAGAAATCATTTTCGCAGCATATCTTTCTAGTCTCTATGAATTTCATTTCAAAGTCTTGGCTATAAATATCGTATAAATACAGAGGATTCCACTGAGTTAGTGTTGACCAATTTTTTCCATCAAGAGAAAACACCCAACGACTATACTTAGAACACTCGTCAAGAATACCAATTTCGCAGTTCAATTGGCTGCGCAAAAAGTCCAAATTTCTCGCATGAGATACTGTTACGCTCGGCACTAAGAAAACACAGTAGCCCTCGTCCTCCAATAAGCCGAGAATCTTCTGCTTAGCCGCTATTTGAGCATCATCGCTGTGCAACTGATTATGGAACCAACTCGCCGTTATCAACTGATAGCTTGACTGGCAGTTGAAGTCTAAGAAATCATCGCAAAAAAAATTAACCTTATCAAGAGACGGCTTAGCCTTTGCTTTAGCAATCAAAGCTTGTGAAAGATCAACCGCATCAATATGTTGTGCCGCTTCTAGCAGCTGCTCCGTAGATGCACCCTCACCACATGCGATATCAAGCGCAGAAGACACCTCATGTTTCTCTAAAATTTCGTTTATAGCATACTGCCGGCACATTGCTTGCTGGCGATAATAAAGCTGCGCCTGATCTGTCGCTTCTCTCGTTTTATCAAATGACTGCCACGCATCTTCTTTCATACTCATACTTCTCTCCATTTAGCAACACCAAAACTAACCAAAAAAATTAAAATCTAACTTAGATAAAATATTCTTATCATTTTTTTTCAACCGATTATTACTTTTCACTCGACGTGAAAAAGGCGCCCTCAGCAAATAATTTCTGCGTAAAGGCTCTACTCTACCATCAAGCAACTTCCTTACTTCTGCATCATCGATGCGTGGATCATAAGCGGCCAAAACCACTTCTTGCCAAGTTTTCGCTTCATTTACATTGAGTATCGCAGCTTCCGGCAGGCTGACAGGCTGATAGCTCACCCCCAACTTATCGGCAAGCCAACGTGTTGCCATACAAGTCGCATTATACTTGCCCATCACCCCGTATCCTGCGATATGGGGCGTGATTAGCTCTATTTGCTTTAAATCTAAATAATTTGCATCTATGTTTGGCTCGGCATCCCATACATCTAAAAGATAACGATGCTGAGGGTGCCTGCTAATAGCAGATAAAGATAAAGACTCACCCCGGCCAGCATTTAGAATAATACTGTTATCTGCCAATTTATCTAGCAATTTATCGATAAAATTAATTGTTGAATCATCACCTTGCCGAACTAAGGGCAAATGACAGCTCAACATTTGGCATTGACCAATATCGGCTAAACTTGCGCTTTTAAAGCTGGCATCACGCAACTGGCGTGGTGGATCATAGCAAACAGGTGTTAATCCAATGATTTTTAATAATTGCGCGACCTGTGAGCCAACATGACCCACGCCAATAATACCGACCTTTGCATCATGAATCGGCAATTTATCATGTAATTGCAATAACGCAATATTAGAAATAACATACTCAGCCACTGCTCGGGCATTACAACCTTGTGCCGCATACCAATCGATATCTAAATCTTTTAAGTCCGCAAGATTAAAATGATCAAACCCAGCAGAAGCAGTTGCAATATAACGAACCGAAGAACGTGCTAATAAACCATGATTAACTTGAGTGACTGTTCTAAGTAATAAGGCATCTATCCCCTTTAAATCACCGGGGTGAATTTCTCGGCCAGGACGCTTAATAAGCCTAGCTTGTTGAGTATCTGGAAAAATACCGTCTAGATAAGGAATCGCGTCATCAGCCAGAATAGAAATCATGAATAATTGAATTCTCGGCGTAATTCAAAAGCATGAGATAAGGTGCCGCTGTTCACAAACTCTAGCTCGCCTCCCACAGGCACACCATGAGCAATACGCGTAACTTTGCATGCTCCTTTAAGCTGATCAGCAATAAAATGAGCGGTTGCCTCGCCTTCGACGGTTGAGCTGGTTGCCAGGACCACTTCTGTTATCTCTTCCTCTTGTACACGCTGTTCTAGCTCAATCAGGCCAATTTCATCTGGGCCTAAGCCATCTAAAGGCGACAAACGACCCAACAACACAAAATAACAGCCCTGATACATCCCCGTCTGCTCTATGGCACGTTGGTCCATTGGCGACTCAACAATGCATAACAAGCTCTGATCTCGGCGCGAATCATTACACACTGCACAGATAGGCTCCATGCATAAAGTGCGACACTTTTTACAATGCTGCACCTCACTCACCGCTTCTAATAAGGTATTACCAAGGTGCTCAGCCTGCTTACGACCACGTTCTAGAAGATGATAAGCCATGCGCTGCGCACCTTTAGTGCCAACACCTGGTAGGCATTTAAAAGCCTGCACCAGCTGTTGTATTTTATCTGCCATAGATTATTAATATCTACTTATAAGTTAACAATTAAAATGGCAGCTTAAAGCCTGCAGGAAGGTTCATGCCATCAGCCATACCGCCCATCTTATCTTTGCTTTCAGTTTCGATCTTACGAACCGCATCATTCACCGCTGCAGCGATTAAATCTTCTAAGAACTCTTTATCTTCTTCCATCAAGCTATCGTCTAAACTCACACGCTTTACATCATGACGACCGGTCATAGTCACTTTCACCATGCCCGCACCGGCTTCACCCATCACTTCCATTTGAGCAATTTCTTCTTGCGCTTTTTGCATTTTCTCTTGCATTTCTTGCGCTTGCTTCATTAAGTTACCTAAACCGCCTTTTCCACCGAACATAACTTTTCCCCTTTTAAGGTTTCACTTTAAGATTTAACAACTTGAATACTGGATTCATCAATACGCGCCCCAAGCTCGGCTTGCAAGGCCTGCACATTGGGATCTTGCACAAACGCACTCACAGCATCCGCATGCTCCTCTTTGGCAATACGAACTTCTTGTGCTGCCGGCGTTTCTTGCGAAGAGCCTTTTAATTCAATCAACAATTGTACCTGACCTAAACGCTTCTGCAATGCTTGAAGTAAGGTTTGTTCTAAACGCGGTGTTTTCAAGCCTGCATGCTGCGGATCTAAATGTAGCACCAACCTCTGTCCATCAAAGCTATGTAGACAACAATGCGCCGCTAATTGTTTCACCACACCCGCTAAACGTAACTGACTGATGGTGTCATGCCAATTTAGCACATCACTCTGACTCACTCCCCCATCCGTCATAGCATCGTTAACTATGTTTTCTGAGGCGGCCTGGGAATGAGGGCGAGCAGAAGAAGCGGTCGCTGCTGACCGACCCAACTCTTTACGAGCAGTTATCATCGCTGATTGTTGTGCATTTTGCGCTGAAGCTTGAGTTTGAACCTGCATTGAGCTATTCCCTGAACTCACCCTTGAAACAGGTACGGCAGGACGATCAGAGGCTGTATTCACCTCAGTAAACGCTAGCATTCTTAAGACTATCATCTCAAATGCAACTTTCGGATCCGGTGCAATCGCCAAATCCTGGTAACCGGTCAAGGCGATTTGATAATACAGTTGCACCTGCTCAGCGCTCATCAGCTGAGCGAGTGCGCTTAAGCTTTGCTCATGTTGGGCCAACGCGCTGGGCGCAACTTGAGCTAATGCCAAACGATGCAAAACCGCAATAATCTCTTCTAAACTGGACGAATAATCTGCCGCAACGCTCGAAAACTGTTCGGTGAACTCAATCACAGCCGAAGCATCTTGCTCGGCTACTTTTGCTAATAATTTTAAAACAAGGTCTCGATCAACAGCACCCAACATCGCCACCACATCATCATGCCTCACTTGACCCTGGCCATAGGCAATGGCTTGATCAAGCAAACTTAAGCCATCACGCATGCTACCCTTAGCCCCATGCGCCAAAACAGCCAAGGCATCTGTTTCAAAACTAATATTCTCTTCGGTTAATAAAAATGCTAGATGCTGTTGAATATCATCTTGCGTCATTGGCTTTAGATGAAAGCGCAAACATCGGGATAATACTGTTGCAGGCAGTTTTTGTGGGTCGGTCGTTGCTAATAAAAACTTTACATGCTCTGGCGGCTCTTCTAACGTTTTCAGTAGAGCATTAAAGCTATGTGTTGATAACATATGCACTTCGTCAATCAGATAAATCTTATAACGACCTTCTGTCGGTGCATACTGAACATTTTCTAGGATTTCACGGGTATCTTCGACTTTGGTCCGCGAGGCTGCATCGATTTCAATTAAATCAACAAAACGCCCTTGATCAATCGATAAGCACGCGCTGCACTGACCACAAGGCGTAGAACTCACGCCTTCAAGGCAGTTTAAAGACTTCGCCAAAACACGCGATAAAGTCGTTTTGCCCACACCGCGAGTGCCAGTAAATAGATAAGCATGATGCAAGCGCCCTGCATCGAGCGCATGCTGCAAAGATTTTAGGACATGTTGCTGCCCGACCATCTGGACAAAGTTTTTCGGCCGCCACTTACGCGCAAGAACCTGATAACCCATAGAATACTCGACACTCTAAGCTCAAAATTTAAGATAACAGGCGTCATTATAAGCACTTTATCTGCTTTTTTCCAGGGGATCCAAATCACCGGCGCATAAATAAGGTTTAAGAATCTTAGTGGAATTATTTCTTTTTAGTTTCTCCGCACCTAAAACCATTTGCAGTTCATAGACCCCTTTGGAAGATTACAACAAAAAATGTCAATAAAATTTATTTAAAAAAGTTAAAA
>NZ_MDTU01000001.1:233108-245915 GCF_001720395.1 Piscirickettsia litoralis | reverse complement strand
TTAATCATTTTTATTCTATTTATAGCTAGTGGCCTTACCCCTCAAGGCAACTACCTACACGCTTTTTTATAGCCACAATCTAAACTACGCACTTGCTTTGAATGAACTTGAAACATAAGCATAGGCCTTTCTTTATCTTCGTTACAAGAGTGAGCAAAGAACTTTTCATCTTTTTTATCTGCACTATTTAAAAAGGTATCCTTTACCTTCACTTTTAGCACCAAATCGAGCATAATGGCGCACATCTCTCATGCGAACAGCTCCACCATCAGGGCGAATCTCTCGTCGAAGCAACTCATTTTCAGGGAGGTTTAGAAGTTGAACAAGTTTATTTCCAGACATTGTTGTATTTTTAGGATGAAAAAATCCACTTTTTTGGCGGATTGAAACAGCAAAGCAAAGATCCTGTAATGAATCACAATCGCCAACATCACCTCTTTTATCTACCGATGTTTGAAGCGTGTTAAGCTGCTCTCTTATCGATATGAGTTGCAATTCTTTTTCTGCGAGTTCTTGACCTTCGACACTGGGTTTATTCTCTAAATAAAGCTGAAGTAAGTCTTTTTTTTACAGCCTCATTTGGAGAGCATTTTATAATCCTCTCAACGATTTGAGCAGCTGTTAAACCCGCCATTTCCATCGCTTTAATAAGATATGATTTATCTCTATTTGGATCGTCATCTCTAGTGACTAATAAAAATTTATAGCCAGCGCCAACTGTTGGCTCTCTGTAACGAGGATTATCATCAACTAGAATCACATTCGCCCTCGAACCGCCTGGAGAAATACTTCCAGCTCGATCAAGGTATACGTTCTTTGACTTTCCCGTCTTATCCCCATCAACGCCGGCTGCAATAATTTCCCCGTGCCTTTTTTAGCAAGTAGTTACGATCATCACCAAAGCATTCATCCAAAGCCTGATACATTTGGGCTTTCAAAGCACCATCAAGACCGATGTTTTTATAGGCACACCGCTGCGAAGCGGGGACTGAAATCACCCCATTGTCGTGCAATATTTTAAATACTGTTTCTAGATGATATCGATAAGAAATATAAACACCCGTAAGTCCCTGAAGCAGATTCTCTGCAAGAATATACGTATCACTATTCTTAGAGTCAAAGTTAAATCTAGTATTATTTATTGGCCCATCAAAATCCCAAAAGACCATCACAGGATATTTTTCATCAGCAGGCATCACTAAAGCTCTCTAAATTTATAACAGAGTTTTAGATGGCGATTCTAAGGAACATAATGAATTAGGGCGGCGGCTTCTTCAGCCGAATCCCGGCACACACATCAATCACTACCGCTGCTTCCTTCCGGACCTGACGGGGTTCACAATCTAGTGTTGCGAGAGGACCAAAAAAGCCACCATCGACTTGGCGGAGAGAGAGGGATTCGAACCCTCGATACGCTATTAACGTATACACACTTTCCAGGCGTGCTCTTTCAACCGCTCAGACACCTCTCCAAACAGGGCAATCTTACAGAAGCATTTTTAAAAAGGCAAGCAATTATTCAATAAAACAATAAGATTAAACGAGATCAAGCCTAATCAACTTTAAATTGCTTCATTAGGGTGAGTAAACGATTGGTCAATCCATCCAACTCGACGCTGGTTCCGGTAATATGTTGAGCACCCGACTCTGTCTTCTTAGTTAAGCGGTTAATATTACGGATATTTGCATCGATTTCCTGAGCCGCGGTACTTTGCTGATAAACAGATGAAGCAATTGACTGCGTCTGATCATTCATCATATCTATCGCATCCAAAATGACAAAAAGAGATTCGCGCGCATCGGTGGCATATTCAGTACTCACCCGTGCACGACCCACCCCCCGCTTCATGACATCTGTTGCTTTCTGAGCACTGGCTTGTAAAGCATGAATCATCTCACCCACTTCTTGCGCTGAGTTTTGTGTACGCTGAGCAAGCACTCTCACCTCGCTCGCAACCACAGCAAAGCCACGACCTTTCTCACCGGCACGCGCTGCCTCAATAGCTGCATTTAAGGCCAACATGTTCGTCTCTTCAGCAATATCCTGAATTACATCTAGGATACTTTCAATATTCTGGCTTTGCTCCCATTGAGAATCTATCGCAGCCGAGGCCTCTTCAACCTCATGAGATAACTCTTCGATGGAACCGATACTACTTAACATGACCTCACTGGTATTCTCTGCGACATCTTGAGCATCTTCGGCAACCTGAGCTGCAAACTCACACTTTTCAGTCGATGCATGCATGGTACTAACAATATCATGCACAGAAGTTGCTACATGCTGAGTTTCTGTACTTTGGTGCCCTGAAATATTATTCATCTCATCACTAAATTTTTTTCAGACCCGTTGCCG
This sequence comes from Piscirickettsia litoralis, assembly GCF_001720395.1. Taxonomy (NCBI): domain Bacteria; kingdom Pseudomonadati; phylum Pseudomonadota; class Gammaproteobacteria; order Thiotrichales; family Piscirickettsiaceae; genus Piscirickettsia; species Piscirickettsia litoralis. Next base: position 243,559 of record NZ_MDTU01000001.1, on the reverse strand, counting down.
CGCTCGCTAGATTATCAACTTCGCCTCGAATCACAAGGACCATGCGTCGAAGTTTACCAACAAAATCATTAAAGTGTTGGGCGACCTCGCCAATTTCATCTTCACTTTTAATCGTCAGCAATGTGGTTAAATCCCCATGCCCTTCTGCAATATCTTTTAACTTATTGCCAAGCTCTCGCATCGGATGAACAACGAACTGATACAGCAAGATTCCCGTGACAACAAGAACCAAACCAATAACCAATATATTTTGAAGCAACATATGTAAAAACAATGTATACAAACTCGCCCGCATTGCTTCTAATGTAAAAACAATATCCACCGTACCAATACGTTCTCCATCGACAAGAACGGGTCGCTCTTTGACTTCTAAACCGTATTGTTTTTGATAAGCATTCAGTCTTTCTTGCAAATAATTTTTTGCTTTCTCAGGCAAGCTCTCTAACCCTTCATCAGATGCAATTTCCCAACGGTTATCAACACCTTTTTTAAAATACCTCCCTTGGTCATCCTTTGAAATGCCAAGCTCTCTTATTTTTTTCTCTGTTAATTGAGCCAAGTCTTTCGACCAACTCCAACGTGAAGCAAGTTTATCTTCTTTGCTGATTCCAAAAACAGAAATTTTTAAAATTGTTTTTTCCTTCAAGAAAGAACTGACAACGGTCTGAATTTGCTCCTCATCGACATTATAAACAGGCTCTCGCAAGACTAATGTCAGCAAATCAACCAAAACATCAACACGCTGCTCAGTACTTTCTATTAAGCTACTTTTTTGACGTTGATATTCCACATAGGTCAGTCCCAGCATGCAAATTGACATGACAACAAGCAAAACAACGACTAGACGTGCTAGCAAACTTTTTCTTAGCACTTTGCGTGGATGTAAGAGAAGGTCATACCGCCTCATAAGCACACTTTCTCAATGCCCCAAATCAGGAACCATTTAGCCATAAGCTAAAGTATAGCTATCTTTCCTAAAACACAGCGAAAGCACCAAAGTAACAACAGTTAATTTGAAAATCAGGCAGACTTCATTAAAATGGAGGCTAGAGAAGAGAGAGTGCTTAAATGGAAGATGTAACCTTACGTAAAATAAAACGTGTCAGTTTTATTATTCAGTGTGTGTGTTGGCTGATTATCATCGCCTTACCTATTCCTTATGTAGTTTATTGGCTTTACAACGGCGCTTGGGCGCTACGTCCTGCCAGTTCTTTATCTGTATCCACGATTGTCGAGTTAGGTTATCCCCTACGCTCTTTGATTTTCATCACCTCATTCCTACCTGCAACCACCTATATGCTCGCCTGCTATAAGCTGATTCGTATCTTCAAAAACTACGCAGTGGGAAAAATTTTTGTTTTAGACAATGTCCGCCATTACCGCCACCTTGGTATTGCCTCATTACTCTGGGCAATCTTTACACCCATTTCAAAATCCCTGCTCAGTGTCTTAACAACCTACATGAATCCACCAGGCTATCGCTTTTTCAGCCTACAGCTTAACGATGGTACTGTGATTGCCATTTTTATCGGCTTGATTCTTATTGTTATTTCTTGGGTTATGCGTGAAGCCTGTCAACTTAAAGAGCAACAAGAACTCACGATTTAAAATTTACCTAACCTTGACACTTTCTCTAAAAACATCACCAACATCATATTTATCAATAAGTTAAACAAAAACCATCGCAAAATTCACCCCCATTTATTATTGCTAAACAGTAATAAACACACAAAAGTCGAACATTAGTTATTGTAAAACGATAAGTGCTGTTGTATATTGACTATACAACATATCGCACTGTTATTGCACACTCTCTCTAATGCGGTGACTATGTTGGAATACACATTAAGGGCTTAAGCGACGCAAGTCGCTTTTTTTTTGCCTGGAGTTTAAAATTCAATCTACAACAACCGAATGAAAACCACTCGCCAATATGGAAATAACAGAAATAGAAGCAGAACCAACCTCATGACACATAAAACTCAGTTGCGCTTATTTAGCTTGATCACGCTCATCATCGCCTGGGCGCCAGTGATCATCAGCAGCATCGAATACTTACTTTTACCCACAAACGCTTTCACCCCTAGTAAAGAAGCGGTTATTTTGCTTTTTTTGCTGGTCACCTCCCCTATTGCACTCTTCTCAACACTATTGTGCATTATTTTCTATCTGATTAGCACAGACAGACCTCAAGCCTTATTGTCTCAACTTTTCATCCTCTGGAGCCCCACACTCGTTACAGCGGTCTCTTGGCTTAGCCATAAATTTTCTGCTAATCCAAGCACGGTACTGATAACCCCATTAATTTTATATCTGGCAGTTATTGCGATGCTACTGTCAATTGCCTTTTTATTTATTCGACGTAAAAATCAATAATCCAACAACCACAAACACACCGTCCATAGTTGCAATTTCTAGTACAAACCGTATTCTTACAGGCGCAATACAATTAAATAACTCACAAAGAGATTCAGACTACACATGAAAGTCATTTCGTTTAATACCAACGGTATCCGTGCCCGCCTTCACCAGCTCGAAGAACTCATCAACAAGCACCAGCCTGATGTCATCGGCATTCAAGAAACCAAAGTGATGGACGAAAACTTTCCGATTCAAGCCATCAAAGAACTCGGCTACCACGCTTATTTTTACGGGCAAAAATCCCACTATGGCGTGGCTTTACTCTCCAAGCAACCACTCAACAATGTCACTAAAGGCTTACCCCAAGAGCCAGAAGACGCTCAACGACGTATGATCAGCGGCCAAATAGAACTTACGAATGGTCAAACCCTCACTGTTTTAAACGGCTATTTTCCGCAAGGAGAATCTTGTCACCATGAAGTCAAATTCCCCTATAAAAGACAATTTTATAAAAACCTACATCAACATCTTCAAGAAGATTATGCCTCAGATGATTTAATTATCGTCATGGGTGATTTTAACATCTGCCCAGAAGACATCGACATTGGTATCGGTGACCAAAACGCCAAACGCTGGATTAAAAATGGCTCTGCAAGCTTTCTCCCTGAAGAGCGTGAATGGTACCAAAATATTCAAAACTGGGGCTTATACGACAGTTATCGTAAATTTTTTGGTGATAGCACAGCATTTTATAGCTGGTTTGATTACCGCAGCCGAGGCTTTGACCGCGAACCTCGACGCGGCCTACGTATTGATCATATTCTTGCCACCGCCCCGACTTTAGAATACTGCACTGATGCGGGTATCGACTATGACATTCGCAGCATGGAAAAACCCTCTGATCATTGCCCAGTGTGGGCGGAGTTTAAGCTGTAAGTACACACTTGAATCAAAAATTAAGAAGTTACCAAGCTAACTTAAAAATAAAATCTCTTTTATCTTTATCAATAAAATGCTAATAATTTGATAAGAATGAGAGGTTTATCCTATACAGCCTCTTGCCTACTCTACTGGAGGCCTTTATGAGCACGGATGTTCGACAAAAGTTTTCATCTCCCTGGGTTTTTATCCTTGCCGCAGTCGGTTCTGCCGCAGGGTTAGGTAATGTCTGGCGTTTTCCTTATCTTGCTTACGAAAATGGCGGGGCAAGTTTTTTTATTGCCTATTTAGTCTGCTTGGCCATCGTTGGCTTCCCCTTTTTATTATTAGAAAACGGTATGGGACAAACCACATCTAAAGCCGCTCCCGGTGCAATGGGTGAAGTGAGTAAGAAATATAATTTACGCTTCATCGGCTGGATGGGTGTGCTGGTTTCGATGTTTATTCTAAGTTATTACATCGTCATCGCCAGCTGGGTCACCAACTATGCCATTAACTCACCGGCCATGCCCTGGCAAGCAGACAGTAGCCAGTATTTTTATCAAAGCTTTTTAGGGCTCACCGACAGTATTACTCAAAAAGGTGCTTTTAACCTCTTAACCTTTGTCTTTGTCGTATTTTTATATATGGCATTATTTTTTGTTATGCGCCAAGGCACTCAAGGAATTTCTGGTGTCGCTCGTTTTATTACTCCGATTCCTTTTGTTTTATTAATGCTTCTAGCCATTAACTCATTATTTTTATCTGGATCAGCCGCTGGCTTAAAGTTTTTCTTTTTACCCGATTGGTCTAAATTATTTACATTAAAAATATGGGCCGCTGCTGCCGGGCAAGTCTTTTTCACTCTCTCTTTAGGCGCAGGGATGATGTTTGCCTATGGCTCCTTACTCAACAAAAAGGTTAATTTAAAGCGTGCTGTTTTAATTATCATTGCAGGCGACACTTTGTGCTCTCTCATCGGCGGTACCGCAATTTTCGGTGTCCTCGGCCACATGGCGGTCTCTCAAGGCGTCCCTGTCACCGAAGTCGTCAAAGGCGGCATCGGTCTGGCATTTATCGCCTATCCAAAGGCACTGAGCTTATTGCCTTTTATTCCGTCTATCTTTTCACTTGCATTTTTCTTAGCTTTACTTACGTTGGCTTTTACCTCAATGGTATCCCTGGTAGAAGCGGCTGTCGCTCCAATCATTCAAAGCAAACCCTCATTAACCCGCACTAAAGTCTTACTCGTTTATTTTGCGATAACTTTGTGCTTTGGCTTATTATTTATGCGTGGCAATGGCCTTTATATGCTCGATATTGTCGACCATTTCACTAGCGGCTATATGATGATGTTTGTCGGCATGCTTGAAGCGATTATTATCGGCTGGTTCTACCCAATCAGCCAACTACGTACCAACCTGGAAAACAATAGCCAAACAAAAATTTCACAAATCTTCGACTGGCTTATTAAGCTTGTTATTCCACCTATTTTGGCTTTATTGCTCTTTAGTCAAATTCATACCGACCTAGCTCATCGCTATGGTGATTACCCCATGGAATATTTAGTCTTTTATGGTCTAGGCGTGATGGCCTTCGTCTTTATTATGAGCATCGTACTCACACGCTCTTTGCCTAATGGTAAACTCGCCCCACCTCCTGCAAGCGCTTAAATTAATAATAAAACAAACCAAAAAGCCCTCTGGGGCTTTTTTAATCACTCTTTTATCGACCAAAGCGCCCTTTAATATCCAATCGGCTAACATATCATATTATTAACACCTAGTTACACAAAACAACTTTTAAAACACGAAATCACAATAAAATAATAATGTTTAACATGTTGTTATTGGTATTCAAACAGTTAAATGATAACTTGTTCACCCTTAACAAATAGTTAATATCCCATTCAGGGAACTTAAGGATTTATTGAATGAAAAAGCATTATCTTGCGTGTGCATTTTCTGCATCTTTACTTATTATTGGCTCAGCTAATGCGCAACTCAACCTCTTAAACTACACATCTACTAGTGGTTACGTTCCTCAAATAGGGGGAGGTTATTCATCTGACACACAAAACCCTGCTCCTGTAAAATGCTTTAATGTCACAACAGACTACGTCGGTAACAAGTCAAATTTAATAAATTTAGGTGACAATATTAGTTTTAGCCAACTTGAAAGCTCATTAAATATTAATGTCTCTGGAAGTGGCTCATATGGTCTGTTTTCAGCAAGTGCATCAGCTAACTATTTACATCAAGTAAAAGAAGATAATTATTCTCGCTCTTTCAGCTACAGCGAGTTAATTAACTTTCCTGTTTCTCAAATTAATCCCGCAGGTTACAGCACCTCTTTACTTAATAATTTTGGTCGCCAAGTTTATTCCGATCCAGAAAATTTCCGATTAGTTTGTGGAGATGAAATTATCACACAAATCTCAACAGGAGCCAGTCTTTACATAACAATGAAAATGAACTTTTCTTCCAAAGAGGAAAAGACACAGTTTGATGCTGAAGCAAAAGGTAGTTACTCACTTTTTAATGCTTCAGCCAAAATGCAAGAAATTATTAAAAAATACAACATGAGCGGTTCAGTCGCACTTTTGGCCTACCAAATCGGAGGAGACCCATCCAAATTAGCTAATATCTTCAGCAAATCACCTTCTGGTGGGTATTATATTACGAGTTGTAACTTTAAAAATCTTGGAAACTGCACAAGTGCGATTAATGGCTTCTTAAGTTACGCTCATGATGACTTCTCTAAGCAAGTCTCGATGAAAGATGGTAATATAGCAGGTAATGCTGTGCCTACAGGCCCCTATGAACACGGAACCTTATCTATGTTTGGCCTAAATACTGGAAAAACACTGGCCACACCAGAAGTACTTCAAGCTCGTAAAGAACTTGCTAGCTCCTATATAATAAACACAAACTATTTAAACCATATCAACCATTTAATTGATTTAACTTCTGGCTATGGTCAACTTACCGCCACACATTCCGATTTACAAAGCCTTCAACAAAAGTTGGCTCAGAACTCTCTAACGTTAAACAACGCTGGCTCCAGCTGTTATCAAAACCCTAGTTCTTGCATCAATGCTACCAATCAAGCTAAATCCAATTTAATTGATATATCAAAACAAATAGAACCATATAAATATCAATGGACATATACAGACACATATGGTGGCACAACAACAGCTATGCACTTGCAAAGCCATGAACTATTCATAGCTCAAGGTAGTAACCCTGCTACTAGGCCTGCTGTAATTTCTAATGTCTTGGAAGAGAGCCCAACTAATATTCACTTCAAAGGCACTTGGCAAGCAGATGGAAATTCATGTGATTGGAAAGGTACAGGAACAACAGAAGGGAGCTCCATCATATATAAAGGATACGAGAGCTGTGCTCATGGAGGAACACCATTCATTCTCACAAAAACCCTAGTCCAATAAGAACATCAAGCAGCCTCCTCGGCTGCTTTTCCCCTTTTTATGCACTACTCTTCAACCGCTCTCCTAACCCTAAATTATTCAATATTTCTTGCACTGGATCAATTTGATTAAGTGTATATAAATGCAATCCTGGCGCGCCGAATTTAATTAAATCTTCACATAATTTAGTAACTATTTCTATGCTAAATAGCCGTTGAGATTCACTGTCTTGATAAGACTGCATGCGCCGATGTATCCAAAGCGGAATCTCTGTTTGGCAAAGCTTTGATATTTTAAGCAATTTATCATAATCATTAATCGGCATAATCCCTGGGATAATAGGAATATCAATTTTATATTTACTACAAATGTCGATAAAATGGTAATACGCATTCGCATCAAAAAAATACTGTGTAATCGCTCGGCTTGCACCATTGATAATTTTATTACGAAAATAGCAAATATCATCAAAGGCATTGCCCGCTTCGGGATGAAACTCAGGGTAAGCCGCGACAGTAACTTCAAAGGCATTACCATAATAATTTTTAACGAATTTTATTAAATCACTGGCATAAGGAAAATCTGAATGACAATCTTCACCAATCGGTAAATCCCCTCGCACAATAAGTAGCTGATCAACCCCTAGTACACGATAGGTATTTAATAAGGTTATTGCCTTATCTTCTGTTAAATTCATACAAGACAAGTGAGGGACAATACCGTAACCTGCCGCTGTAAGTTGCTCGACAGTGAGTAAGGTATTTTGTTGATCGCTGCCACTTGCACCATAGGTCACTGAAAAATATTGTGGGTTAAAGCGACTAAATTCTTCACACAGCGATGACAATCGTTCTCTCCCCTGGCAAGCACCAGGAGGGAAGAACTCAAAACTTAACGCTAACGATTTATGCATAGCGAGGCCCTTGTTCAGCCACTTCATAGCCTTCTCGGACCTGCTTAGCCGCAGCAACAACATTAACTAAGGCCGCTGAAACCTCTGGCCAAGTACGTGTTTTCAAGCCGCAATCTGGGTTGACCCAAAAGCGTTCTATCGGCAAATATTTCAAGCCAGCTTCTATACGCTGACTGATACTTGCCACCGTTGGAATATTCGGCGAATGAATATCATAGACGCCTGGGCCAATTTCATTCGGATAATCAAAGTCATCAAAAGCCTGTAATAAATCCATATTAGAGCGTGCACACTCAATAGTGATCACATCCGCATCTAGCGCAGCAATTTGCTCAATAATGCCATTAAATTCGGAGTAGCACATGTGAGTATGAATTTGTGTTTTCGCACTCGCTCCAGCCGCTGCTATTTTAAAAGACTGGATTGCCCAGGCAAAATAATCATTCCATTCTTTTTTCTTCAAGGGCAATAACTCTCTTAACGCCGGCTCATCGATTTGGACCAACTTGATTCCTGCACTTTCTAGATCTTTCACTTCTTCACTTAATGCAAAAGCAATTTGATTTGCGACTTTCGCAAGTGTTTTATCTTCACGTACAAACGACCAAGCTAAAATAGTGACCGGCCCTGTCAGCATGCCTTTTACTGGCTGATAAGTTAAGCTTTGCGCATATTTAATCCACTCAACGGTTAATGCACCAGGACGATTGACATCAGCATAAATAATCGGTGGCTTAACACAGCGTGAACCATAACTTTGCACCCAACCATGCTGACTGGTGACAATGCCTTCAAGCACCTCACCAAAATATTCCACCATATCATTGCGCTCAGGCTCACCATGAACCAAAACATCCAATCCTAATTTTTCTTGAGTCTCTATTGCATATTTAATAAAAGCTTTAATTCTCTCTTGATAAATACTTTGAGAGATCTCGCCTTTTTTAAACTGTGCTCTGACTTGGCGAATTTCCTGAGTCTGCGGAAAAGAGCCTATTGTTGTCGTTGGCAATAAAGGCAGATTTAAATTAATTTTTTGTAATTTCTGACGTTCACTAAAAGGCGCTCTCGCTTGATAAATAGGCTCTTTGTTTTCTTGGTTGACATTATGACAACGTAAATCTTGAAGAGCTGTCAGTTTAACTTTATTTTCTAAAATCTCTGTTTTAATTGCCTGTAACCCCTCTGATAAACCTTTAGCAATACAAGCTATTTCATTTAACTTTTGATTCGCAAATGATAGAGCACCAATGATTTTAGCCGGTATTTTTGTTTCTTTATCTTTATCTAAAGGTGAATGTAACAATGAGCAAGAAGGAGCGATCCAAAGGTTTTCACCACGTTTTTGATAAAATGGTGCTAATATTTTGACTTTTTCTTCGATATCACAACTCCACACATTATTACCGCTGACAACCCCCACAGAAAGTACTTTATCTACCGGCCAAACTTGATCAACGAATTCAAGCTGCTTGGGTGCTGAAACAGCATCGATATGAATGCCTTGTATATTCGTTTCTTTGAGTTGATCAATGTATGAAGTGATCTCACCAAAATAGCTCGTCAATAAAACCTTTATTATTTTAAAGTAAGCTTGACTATACACTGTATTAAAAGCTTTCAGCCATTTTTTAGGCAAGTCCAGTGCAAGAATAGGCTCATCAATCTGCACCCACTCTATACCTGTTTCTTTTAATTCTGTTAATAATTGCTGGTAACAACTTAATAAATTATCTAATAAATCAAATTTATCGGAGCCATCAGTGGTTTTTCCAAGCCATAATAAAGTCAGCGGCCCAACAATCACCGGTTTAACCTGTTTATGGGTTTTTTGTGCTTTTTTTGATCTTATTCACTAAGCACTCTGAATGAAGTGTAAATTTTTGATGTTTTTATATTCAGGAACGATATAGTGATAATTAGTATTAAACCATTTTTTCCATTTCCCCTGGCTGCACACTTTGCTCCCCACTTGCTTTCCACGAGCCGCAGCAAAGTAGTGATCTAATACATTTTCATCGATGCTCTGACAACGCTCTGGTAAAACTCCAAAAAGAACACAATGATCCAAGATATGATCATAAAAACGAAAAGTCGCCGGCTGTAATATAATCAAGCCCTACCTCTTTTTGGCGTTGCCAATTTTCGATGCAAATCTCATCACCCACACTAAATAATTCTTCATTACTAATATCACTTTTCCAATAGGATTCTTGTGCTTCTTTTAGCTCTCGATTTTGGCCAATACGTGGGAATCCTAAAATATGTGTAATTGGCATGTTGCCTCCCTATATCAATGAATGGTCTTCTATAAAATTTAAATTAAAACTAATAATTTCAAGAAAAGTCCTATTAATTTATTTTTATTTCACTTTTTCATAGCGCTAGCAATGAATAAATATTAAAAATTTAAACATCATGTAAGCAACATTAATAAAGCAAAATAAAACTAAACGACTAGCTCATGCACATTCGCTGAGTAAGCAAATATACATCGAATCTATCAGTGTAAGATGTGTGGTGTGGGAAAAAGGTATAGTATTTCATAGTTTGCCCTTGGTTTTACTAGGCTAGGTAAAACAAGGTGGCTACTGCCACGCTTTAGCCGTATTTATTAGGCGCCCGCAATCTGCAATTCAAATCAGCGCACTCTATAACTAAAATGACTATAGCAACCTTAAATTCAAAGCGCAATCCTTTTTAAGGTTTTTTTCCAAAAAATATAAGGAACTAGGCCCAGGGCAGTGACATGAATGTTTTAGGTGCCGATTTTATTATTCTAAATTGATATACATAGAATCAAAATTCTCCAATAACTTAATTTTT
>NZ_MDTU01000001.1:216938-232995 GCF_001720395.1 Piscirickettsia litoralis | reverse complement strand
TTAATTTTTGTAAACCAATTAAGTAATGCATCTAATTTATTTTCATCAACTAAATGCCCCCTGCCTACCTCATATAATCGATTAATTTAAAACTGTCCAAGCTATGTCGGCTAATGTATATTGATCACCACAAAGCCAAAGTTTTTTCTAAAATTGAATTTATAAAATTAAGTTCATTTATTAGATAATTATCTATTTCATGGAGGTCTTGTTTTGTTAGCCCATATTTGACTAATCGCAAAAACTTTCTGCGATCAAGTTGCGGGTGTTCTTTTAACCACTTATTATCAATAAGCTCTATTCTATTACTTGAAATATAACTATAATACCTTAGACAGTTCTCATTTAAATATTCCTGCTGTTTACAAAGGTATTGCATAAAATTAAAGTCAACCGCATTTTTTGGTACTAATGATTTTTCAGGATAAACCTTGTCTAAATACTCATTAATAAAATTAGATTCTCTTATTTTATTTCCATTGTGAACTATTATTGGTAATAAACCATGCCTATTTACTTTTAAATATTCATTTTCTAAGTGCTCAGCACATTCTAAATTTATATTCTTACTCGTATAAACAAGATTTTTATAAGATAAACATAAGCGAACCTTCTGAGATGAAGTTGAACTTGGTTCATAGTGATAAAGAACAATCAAAATAGGGTCCCATTTCAGTTAAGCATTAAAATAATGTGTGTTGAACACATATTAATGGTTGCATGCCCCATTGTCAATATATAACGCAATGCGCTGCTTTTAATAAAAATAAAAACTTAACCTATTGATAGTAAAAAATTAATTGTTTTAGGTAACATTCACTTGGTAAGATTTTGAGCAAATAAGTTTCACCCCATTGCAGCTGCTTAAGCTTTGACCTGGCACTGCGCTTATTTGTAGGGTCGCCCTTTCTGATCATATTAATTGCAAACCTTTTAATTTTGCTGATATTTTCAACTTTGGCGAGGGCCTTGAACTTTGTTAGAGAGAGTAATGAAATCCAACTTGTTTATGCTTTAAAAGTTATATCCTACAGCAAAACCCATAAACATTCAGGCCACCGCCCTGAACCTAGACCTTAAACAATCAACTCAGTGAGTTATGGTTAATTCCCCCCTCTATATTATTTCACACCATATAGAAAGTTATTAAATAACAAGAGAGCCAGACCGATTTTAGTAAAAATATAACAACCTAGCCATGGGCAATATCTTACAAGCAATTAATAGATAATCTTCTGCTCTTACAAGACTAATACTCTATGTATTATTTCGAAAAAATTTCTAAAATAATAACCAATAGCTTAGGAAGAGCTTCATTCATCATCACTGGAGAGCCGCCATGTAAAAAATCAGCCATCCTCACAGCTGCATTAATCACCCTCGGTGCAAGTTATTCCGCATTCGCTGCAACAGGCTCTGTTTCCGTTGTTGCAAAAGTATTTCAGGCATTAACTGTCACCCAAACTCAAGCTATGGATTTCGGCAATTTATATGTAACAACAGGCTCATCATCTACAAAGCAGGCGACAGGTAGTTTTGGAATTACTGGAGAAAAGGGCGCTTCTGTCAGTATTGATTATCCGGCAACAATCACTTTAGCAGGCCCTTCAAGTAGTACGCTAAACGTGACAATTCAAACAAGTGATGAAAACGACAGCCTCAATCCTGGTAACGGAAGATTGACTAAAAATATTGTCGGTGAAGTAACCGTCGACAACTCAACGACAGCTGGAAACTACTCAGGCACTGCAACAGTTACAGTTTCTTACGTTTAAAAACAGAATCAGCAGCGCCAGTATAATGCTGGCGTATTAATCAAACGTCCCTATTTTCCATAAAAATTAAGAATAACCACCACCACTTACATATTCATTGAGCGTATTAATTTCATATTTCTGGCGATCATATTTTAAGCTTAACCAATGGGTAATATCACCAATAGAGATCATTCCTATTAGCTTTCCTTCTTCTAAAATAGGAATATGTCTGATCCTTTTATCCGTCATGATCGCCATGACTTCATTCAGTGGACTCGCTTTATTAATGTAAATCACCTCTTTAGTCATTACTTCACTAATTAAAGTTTTTCTGGATCCTTTCTTTCTTTAACAACTTTCAGCATCAAATCACGTTCAGTAAAAATGCCCAACAGCACATCATTTTCAACAACAGGCAAGGCCCCAATATTTTTTTCTGCCATCATTAATATGCAATCATAGACAGACATCGATGACTCAGCCGTCAGAATATTCGTATTCTTATCATTCAAAAGCTTAGAAACACTTGTATCCATGAATTTACACCCTTTTTTAGCTATTAAAAATAGTCAACCCTCAGTATATTTATTGTACTATATACATAATCCCAATAAGAATAAAATAATAGCTTCAAACCTAGTACTTAAACTAGTTTCTATATCACATCAGAACAACATATCAATTTTACGGGTTTTTTATCATTTTAAACTAATGGCGCTACTAATGGGTCATAAGAATAAACCCAACTAGAAAGTTCCTTTGCCATGTTTCTCTTAGCAAATCCGGCTTGAAACTCCTCAGCAGTTGCTAAGTGATATAACTGCCCACTTTCAGCAGACCCTTGAACAATTTTTGTTGTCCGAGCCATTCTATTACGCTGGTACACATCCAGTGCGACATCGATATCTGTGCACGATACTAACGACCGAGTCAGAATCATAGCATCCTCTATTGCCATTGCAGCCCCTTGCGCCATAAAAGGCAAGGTTGCATGAGCCGAATCACCTAATAATGTAGCTCTAGCTATACTCCATTTTGATGCAGTTTCCCTTACATTAAGCGCCCAACGGTAGCATTCATTCTTATCAATTAAGTCAATCGCTGTTTGTATATCCCGGTGCCAGCCAGCGAAATCCTTTTTCAACTCTTGCCAAGAAGACTTACTCACCCAAGATTCTTCTTGCCAATCCTCGCTTTCGACAATACCGACAAAGTTAAGCAATTTCCCTGCACACAAGTAATACATCACCACATGTCGCTCAGGCCCACACCACAAGGTTGCCACTCTATCCATAAAATTTACAGGCAACCTCTCAACAGGAATCGTCGCTCGCCATGCTGAATAGCCGGTAAATTTAGCTTGAGCATCGCCAACAATTTGCTTACGAATTTCAGACCTCACTCCATCAGCACCGATGAGTAGATCTCCATTCACCATTCGGCCATCAGCAAGCTGTAATTGCACCTGTGTATCCAATTCTTTAAAGCCCACTGCTCTTGCGTTTAAGAAAATACAATTAGGGCGCAAAGAAAGCACTTTTTTCATTAATAGCGTATGGAGGTCTGCACGGTGAATATGATAATAAGGCGCTCCATATTGCTCGGTATGTCGTTTCGATAAGGGCACTTCATGCAACAATTCAGCGTTACTATATAATCGAAATTCAAGCGCCTTAGGACGCACAGAAACTTTTTCTAGCTCTTCGGCTAACCCCAAATGATGCAACACTTTCGCCGCATTCGCACTGATTTGAATCCCTGCGCCAATCTCAGCCAACTCAGAGGCAGCTTCATAAATTTCAACATCATAGCCCGCTTGTAATAGACAAGCTGCTGCGGTTAAACCACCAATTCCAGCCCCTGCAACTAGAACTTTTTTATTAAAATCATTAGCCCGCAAAACTTGCTGCATAACGTAACTTTCCTCATCAGAAACTAAAAGCTCAAGCGTTTACATTATCGGCCTATTCTAAAACAAGTACATCACCCACTCAATAAAGTTATTTGATCATAAATTCATACATCGAGCCGATACCACTTCAATGGAATCTGACTGTTTTTTCACCTATGCTCAAAATAAAAGCTCAATATCAAGGGGAATATAATGGGACACGCAGCAATATTTATGATTATAGGGATCATTGCACTAATGATTGGCCTTAGAGCATTCATCGCTATGCAAGACAGTAAGTTAGCAGATATTCAAGCCTTTCTTCATACTAACGAATTTAAATACAGCGCAGCTTTTTATTTAATCGCTGCATTTTCACTCATTATCTTTTCAACCGCTTTTTGTCAATGGTTTCATGGAGTTCACTAACTTTTTAAAGCGCCTTTATAGATCTTTATAAAGGCTTCTGATTAATGCAATCATGCAAGCTGCAATGATTAAAATGAAAAGGCCCTCACGATAGAAACTTTCCAAAGTAATAAAAGAAGTAAGATAAATACCGATCCCTCCAGAAGAGTAAGAAGCAATCGAAATAAGTCCAGACGCTGCACTATAGTGCCCTTTTACAGATTGTAAAGCGTGAAAGGAGATAATCGGCAACACTCCTACTATCGCAATAGAGGCTAAAACTCCAGGAATCACCCATAACCAGCTTGAAGGGTTGGGAACCAACATGAAAACAAAAGATAACACCCCAGCAAGTATAAAAAGAGAAACATAAAACGTAATCAATTTAGATTCGGAAAATCGCTTATGCACCGCTGTATGGAAGAAAGGCATAACCATGCCGGGCAAGAGAATAGGAAGCAAATAAAAAGCAATATACTGTATAGAAACGTGGTAAGCCGGCAATAGCCAAAAGGCAATAGCAATATAATAACTTTGAGCAACAGATGCAAAACCTCCAATAATCAATAAACAAGTGCGAAACCGCTTATTTTTCAAGTGCCCCCACATCTGCTTGGTATTATCTAAAAAGGTTTTAGTTTTATGCTGGTGATCAGGCTGGCCTTGCAACTGAATAAAGATGAAAAACAGAACAATCAGCCATGCAGGAATCACCAAAAATGCATAATTCCAACCAATCCATGCTCCCAACCAACCACTAATAAATGGCGTTAGAAATGCTGAGGAATATCCCCCGACCATGAGCATAGAGAGTGATTTTTTAATTTGCAGGTCATCTTGGAGATACAGCATAACAAAGCTGCGCGAGCAGACGAGAAAACCACCAACAATAACAGAGCTTATTATATAAGTGATCCCCCAGAACCAAATATTACTCGCCAGCGCAACAGAAGAAAGCACAATAATACCAATAGCAGTAATATAAACAAGAAAGCGCTTCATCTCCAGCCGGTCAATCACCACCCCCCAAATCAATGACGATAAACCAGATAAGATAAACGATAAAGAGATTAACTGATGTATCACCATCCCAGAGGTATCAAATGCTTTCAATAAGTCAGGTAGTACAGGTAGAGCGACCTTCATATAACCCCAATAGGTCATAAGAAGAAACATTGGAACATAAACTAAAAATCCAGATCTTAACTGCACTTGTGAACTACCTCTAGCATAACACTATCACTTTCTATTTTTCAGAGCATAGCACAACCGGCCTAGCTTAATCATATAAATCTTTATCTTTATACTGTCACCTGCTTGTTTTTATCAACTCGCTAATGATACAAAAGCCCATTGTTTTATAATGAAAAAATATAAAAGGCCATCGACCTTCATGTTTAGAAGCTAAGTTTATTACCAATAATCACCCAGTCTGTTATAAAAAAACAGCACATCAAATTATTATCTTAATGTAATAAAAAACACAGGTATTGCCTTTTTCAATAAACCTGTCAATATCTGTTTACATCAAACACAATCAAAAACAGGATAGGAAGTATTGCTTATGTCATTTCATCTCAAAACAGCCTTTAAACACTTAGCAAGCTCGACCATCATACTGGGTGCATTGTCTTCAGCACCAAGCTTTGCACAAACCGCTGGAGACTTCGGTTACTACGCATTCGCACAGACCTGGCTGCCCGAGTTTTGCGTTCAAAACCCACAAAAAGACAGTTGCAAGAACCTTCCAACAGCCTCAACCACTGCAATTAAACTCACCATACATGGCTTATGGCCTAACTACGACGAGGGTGGTTACCCTTCTTATTGCTCTAATAGCCCAGGTTGTAGTGCAGGACAAAAGGCCAAAGACTGTAAAATAGATATTAATTCCTCGACAGAATCACAGCTTAATACATACATGCCTGGTGGCTCTGGGGGCTTTTGGCAATATGAATGGGAGAAACATGGCACTTGCAGCGCCCTTGATCAAGACACCTACTTTCAAGAAGCACTCAAACTAGAAAAGACGCTTCCGACTCTAGCAACCATTGAAAGCCCAACCACCCTCAAAACACTCGAACAAAAATATAACTCGCGCGCAATTTTTAAATGCAATAATGACGATGGAGTATTTTACCTGTCGGAGGTAAGAACTTATTGGAATAAAAATACAAATAATACTGTGGACTCTCAAAAAGAGGCTATTCCTACTGGAGAAAAGTCTACTTGCCCATCAGAGGGGGATATTTTCTTACGTTCTTTCCCATCCAACTGGCTTTACTAAATAAAAAATTTAATTAATATAGCGAGCTCTGGTCCTGATAGAGGGGGCGACTCGCTTTACTTTCACCGAGATTATTGTATTCGTTTTAGCTATCAGATTAAGACAAGCTATTTGATGCCAAGTTGTTCATAATCATATTCTACCTCACTATCATGAGTGCTGAAGCGTTATTTTCTAAGCATTTAGATGATGCCAATTTTTAGGATTTTAGCTTTATATTTATTAAAATCAATAAAATATCAGTTTTAATCCTCTTAGCGCCCTAAGCTCATCGGCACTTCTCTAAAACCCTCAGAAAAATAAAGCTGATAAAAATTGAACATTCATCATGATCTCCCCTCTAACCTCTAAGATCGGATAGTAAATAGACAGTAAGTTACGGAAAAAGGAACATTTTATTGACATATTGCCTGTGATCATTACAATGTCCGCTCTATGCGCAGCCTATCGGTGAAGGTTTGGATTGTTTCTCACCCCATTAGGTCGCTCATGACCAATCTGACTCGGGTAGTTAACGAACACCTGTCCTTAGATTCACAACTAACACTTAATTAAAGATAGGAACACACATGTCAACAACGACTAGTTTCGACAGTTTAGGCATTGCCGAAGGTATTTTAAGCTCACTTGCAGAGCTAGGCTATGAAACGCCTTCACCGATTCAAGAGCAAAGCATCCCAGTACTTTTGGACCAACAAGACATCCTCGCACAAGCACAAACAGGAACCGGTAAAACCGCAGCCTTTGCATTACCTATTTTAACCCAGCTCTCACTAAAACATGCCAGCCCGCAGGCCCTTATTTTAGCCCCGACACGTGAGCTAGCGATTCAAATTGCTGAAGCCTTTCAACGCTATGCTAAGCACTTACCGGGTTTTCACGTTTTACCAATTTATGGCGGACAAGAATTTCGCAGTCAACTACGCTCCTTAAAACGCGGTGTTCATATTGTTGTCGGCACGCCGGGCCGTATCATGGACCATATGCGCCGTGAAACACTGCCTTTAGAAAGTTTAAAGACTGTCGTTCTTGATGAAGCCGATGAAATGCTCAAAATGGGCTTTATCGATGATGTTAAATGGATCCTGCAACAAATTCCTACAGAACATCAAACTGCATTATTTTCAGCAACACTACCGCCTTCGATTAAAAGCATTGCAAACCAGCACTTAACAGATCCAAAGCACATTCAGATTAAACCTAAAACGAATACAGTAAGCACCATCGAGCAAAGCTATATGATCACATCAAAACATCATAAGCTTGAAGCGCTCACACGTTATTTAGAACTAGAAGAATTCGATGCTGCAATTATCTTTGCTAGAACAAAAATTGCAACGACTGAACTTGCAGAGCGTCTTGAAGCACGAGGTTATTCAGCAGCGGCGATGAATGGTGACATGAACCAAGCCTCACGCGAGCAAGTCATCAAGCGCATTAAAAATGGCTCTATCGATATCGTTATTGCAACCGATGTTGCCGCCCGTGGTATTGATGTTAATCGCATCACTCACGTTGTAAACTTTGATATTCCTCATGATCCAGAGTCTTACGTTCACCGTATTGGTCGTACCGGTCGTGCTGGTCGTGAAGGTAAAGCATTACTGTTTGTTTCTCCACGTGAGCGTCGCCTATTAAAAGACTTAGAACGTGTCACTCGCCAGTCAATTAAAGCGATTAACCCACCAACAGCCAATGAAATCACTGAAAAGCGTGCAGAAAGCTTTAAAGAACAAGTGATTAGCACCCTTAATGAGGTCGATTTAGATTATTACCGCACTTTGGTTGAAAGTATGCTAACCCAAAGCGAAAGCAGTGAGTTGGATATTGCAGCTGCACTTGCTTTTATGGCTCAGAAGCAAAAACCATTACAAATCAAAAAAGAAGACCCAAAGTCTCTTGATTTTGAGTCACGTGGTGATCGCCATGAGCCGAGCCAACGTGAGCGCCGCGCTCGCCAAGGTGTCCAGCCCACTGAGCACGGTATGTCGCGCTGTCGTTTAGAAGTCGGTCACCGCCATCGGGTACAACCGAGTGATATTGTCGGTGTTCTCGCCAATGAAGGTGATATCACCCGTAAATCCATCGGCCGTATCCATATTTTCGATGATTACAGCCTCGTTGACCTTTCAAGCAACGTTGCTAGCCAAGTGATGGACCTCACTCATAAATGCCGTGTGAAAGGCCATCCGATTCAAACTAAAGCAGCAACAGACAAAGATAGTCAAGGTGGCAGCAGCTTCGGTCGCCGTAGTCACTCACGTGACCGTGATGGTTTTAAGCGTAGAGAAGGCGGTCATGGCCGCCGACGTTCAGAGCATTCTTCACGTCGCTCTAATAGTGGTGGCAATAGTCGACCTAAACGAAGAGCATCTTAATACACTGTCATTTAAAAAGGCCTCGCAAAGAGGCCTTTTTCTTAATCCTTAAATGACTGCTGCAAGCCTGCTGGCTTGATTAATCGCCCGCTTTGCATCCAGTTCTGCCGCAACATCAGCACCCCCGATCAGGTGAACAGGGATCGTTGCTTGACTTAAAGCATCATGCAGCTCACGAAAAGGCTCTTGGCCGGTACAAGTAATGACATGATCAACCTTAAGCACTTTCTCTTCTTCATTATGAGTAATGTGTAAGCCCTGATCATCGATTTTGTTATAGCGCACACCTGCAATCATTTCAACTTGACGGTGTTTTAACTGAGTGCGATGAATCCACCCTGTTGTTTTTCCTAGTCCTGCACCGACTTTGCTCGTTTTACGTTGTAACAAATAAATTTTACGTGCCGCCGGTAATTTTTTTATGATCCGGCAATAACCCACCTCGATGCTCCATTTTAATATCAATTCCCCACTCTTGGTAAAATTCTCCAGCGTTTACAGGATGATCATCAAGGAGATATTCGGCCGTGTCAAAACCAATACCACCGGCACCTAAAATAGCGACGGATTGTCCCACAGGCATTTTATTTTTAAGTACATCAAGATAAGAAAGTACTTTATTATGATTAATACCTGGGATTTCTGGTGTTCTCGGTTTGACTCCCGTTGAAATAATAACTTCATCAAACTGATCAATAATATCTTCTTTACGAACATAGTGATTAAGTTTTAGGGTAATATCCAGATGCTTCACTTGATAATTAAAGTAGCGAATCATTTCATGAAACTCTTCTTTACCTGGAATTTGCTTAGCAATATTCAGCTGCCCACCAATACAGTCATTGGCATCAAACAAAGTAACAATATGGCCACGCTTTGCCAAAACAATCGCCGCAGTAATACCGGCAGGACCGGCACCGATAATTGCAATACGTTTCACTTTTTTGGTCGGTAAATAATTAAGTTCTAACTCATAGCAGGCGCGAGGATTCACTAAACAGCTGACACGCTTAACTTGAAAAGCATGATCCAAGCACGCCTGATTACAAGCAATGCAAGTATTAATGCTATCGGGTTTGCCCTGATAAGCTTTGCTAATAAATTGCTCATCCGCTAAAAACGGCCGAGCCATAGAAACAAGGTCGCAAAAACCATCTTTTAGTAAATTTTCGACCTGATCTGGGGTATTAATCCGATTGGATGTAACCAATGGAATAGAAACTTCTTTTTTCAGTTTTTTGGTCACTGCAGCAAAAGCCGCCCGTGGAACAGATGTTGCAATCGTTGGAATACGCGCTTCATGCCAGCCAATCCCAGTATTAATAATCGTCGCACCAGCCCCTTCAATGGCTTTGGCGAGCTGAATGACCTCTTCCCAATTACTGCCCTCTGGAATCAGATCTATCATTGACAGCCTAAAAATAATAATAAATTTTTCACCGACGGCTTCTCGGGTGCGCCTAACAATTTCAACCGCTAAACGAATACGATTTTCAAAGCTACCTCCCCACTGATCTGTTCTTTTATTAGTCCGCGTTGAAATAAATTGATTAATTAAATAGCCTTCTGAACCCATAATTTCAACACCATCATAACCGGCCTGTTGAGCGAGTGTTGCACACCGCACAAAATTACGAATCGTCAGCTCTATACCGAATTTGGTCAAAGCACGAGGTTTAAATTTATTGATTGGCGCTTTGATTGCGCTCGGTGCCACAGCAAAAGGATGATAACTATAGCGGCCTGTATGCAATATTTGTAGGGCGATTTTACCACCTTCTAGGTGAACAGCATCAGTCACAGTTTTATGGTAGGCGATTTCACGTTTAGAAGTGAGCTTATTCGCAAATGGGTATCCCCAGCCCGAACGATTAGGCGCATACCCCCCCGTCACCATCAGCGAGGCCCCATGCTTGGCTCGTTCGGCAAAATAAGCGGCCATGCTTTGCCCATTATCTTTAATGTCCTCAAGCCCTGTATGCATAGACCCCATGATGACTCGGTTTTTAAGCGTGGTAAAACCAAGGTCCAGTGGGGTGAACAGTTCAGGGTAATGTGGGTGCATCATGCAAAAACTCCATTATTTAAATGATCGGTCAATTATTATCAGTAATACTAAAGAGTTATGAGCAAGAAGGGAAGAGGAAGCCGGCTTTCAACATGTTTCATACTAGAACCACACTTCTTTTTGCTTGCCATAAATCAAGCCAGCAAGGTAGTGCCAAAAATAAGTTTTATCATCTATATGGTGAATTTATTTCTGTCGATTAAAATTCAAAATACTGCCATTCGAGGAGCTTTTACGGCAAAGCCCTCTTTTTCAAAAACCAATCAATCTTCCCTGTTTTGAGCAGTAATCTTTTGTAATTTTTTCATAAATCTCTGCAGATGTGGGTCGGATAAGCTCCAGGGAAGTTCATTATCACCAAACCACCTCACCTCATGAAATTCATCTTGATCAAAATGATAACGATCACGATGACTACCTTTTAACACATACCATAAGCAGACATCCGTATGCCCAGCAACTCGCCCTGTCGTCATGATAGATGTAACAAAAATAGGCGTTTCACACCAAAAATCAGCTTCTATCCCCAACTCTTCAAAACATTCTCGTTTAGCTGCTGCTTTTGGAGACTCATTCACCTCAACATGCCCTCCTGGCGGCAACCAAAGCTGAGCATTTTTATGATCAACAAGCAGAATTTTTGAGGCCGCCTCATCAAATAAGACAAAGTAAGAAATAAGGTGTTTATTCGGAATATCAGGCTTTTTTAACACGAAAAATAGGTGCGCCGCTTTGTAGCCATGCTAGTGTTTCTTCAATATGCTGTTCTTCTAAAATATCTATCGGCTTAATTGCAGAAACAAGACTATAAATTCCACTAACAACAGATTTCTGCTGTAACAGCCTAGCCGTCATACCGCTTCTCGAGCATGATCACTGTTGTGTTCAATAGTAAAGTACTGGCTTAATACACTTACCGCACTTAGAAAGCTATCTTTTTTCACTAGAATATAATCCGTATCAAACGTTGATATCGTATACACACTGATCGCAGCATCGGCTAATGGCGTGATCACCTGTTTCAATACGCCCACTATAGAAAAGTCAAGCTGCCCTTTCACTCTCAACAGCCGCCAACTTTTTTTCCACTTTAACCCCTTTTGGCACAAGCTTTTCGTCACAGACAATAGAAAGCTCATCTTCCGTTTGCGTCACAGAAAAAAATATATCTTTTCGATCCATCGGCAGCCATGTCGGTAGCTCGCTCCCTGACATAATCTGACACACAGCTAACTCTTTATTAACCACTTGCAGTACGATATTACAGTGCATATTATTTCCTACTTTTTTTACTGCTCTCGATGCATCTATATTAAAAGACCGATCATGCTCATTTTCATCGTAAGACTCTAGGGTATCATGATCAACTCTTAAGGTTGCATAATAGGCTGTTACCATAGCATAAGCGACACACTCAATCTAATTTGTTATGACCTGCTCGACTCAATAAAGAAAAATCAAGAGTGATCAAAATTCACTTATAATTTAAATAACAAAATGCAACATCTATCAGGATAATCTCGTATGATCCATACAAAATCAGCTTTAAATTTTATCAATGAGCTTAAAGAATCACTCTGGCTTGGCTTAGATTTAAAGAAAATCACCCAGTATTACGATACGAGCCTTATTGGCGATGAAAGCGGCCGCCTCATACGTTTTGGCGATATTACTCAATTTTTCCAAGCACGTGCAAGTAAACAGCTTCCAGCATTCGTTCATATTGATATTGAAGACTGCTTAGCAGAAGAACGTAAAATTTTCATCCGCATCAATGGCCGTTTTGAAGATGGCTCCAGTAACCGAGCTCATCTTTCTTATCACCTAAATAATCAAAACAAAGTCATTCGGTTGTGGTCACTACTCGAAGACCCTAGAAAAAACGCGGAAGATCCTCATATCCATGCTATTAAATTTCTGGTATAAGAGTAGAGAAGTTTTTACACTCAAGGTAAATTAAATCAATGAAAAAATATCTGATCTCAAGCTTGATCGCTCCATTCGCACTATCAAGTGCCTTTGCCGCAAGCACGACGCCCTTTACTCCAGCACAGCAAGAGAAAATCGGTGAAATTGCCGCTCAATACATCATCGACCATCCTGAAGTACTCATTAAGGCAAGCCAAAAGTTACAAGAACAACAGATGAAAGCGCAGGAAAAGCAACAGATCACTGCAGCCATCAAAGCAAGCAAACAGCTTCTTAATGACCCCAAAACCCCAGTGGTCGGTCCAAAAGATGCCAAAGTTGCAGTCATTGAATTTTTTGATTATCAATGCGCTTACTGCAGCAAAGTCGCACCCGCTATAGAAAAAGTCATGACCGATAACCCTAAGATTAAATTTGTCTTCAAAGACTTCCCGATCTTTGGTCAACGCTGGCCAACCTCAACCTATGCCGCCGAAATGGGCCTAGTCGCCTACAAGCAAGGTGGTGCAAAAATGTATATCGCCTACCACAATGGCATTTATGCAACAGGCAAAGATGAAGGCAAGCTGACAAATAAAGATGTTGATGCTGTGGCTAAAAAAGCAGGCGTAAATCTTAATAAAGATAAAGCCTTGCTCAGCGCCGGAAAAACACCTCCACCATCGATCCAAGCCAACTTCCAACTCGCAGGTGGTGAGCTGGGCTTTCGCGGTACTCCAGCTATCATTGTGATGCCAACCTCTGGAGCCAATGAAAATAACGTCACTGTTTTTGCCGGTTACCCTGCGAACCCACAAGAAGGCACCCCCGCTGCGGCCGCTGCCATCCAACAAGCCATTGATAAAGCCAGCCAATAACATATAGCAACCTAAAACGTCTCTGCGATATAAGAAATGCATAACTTATGTTGCAGGGCGCTCTTTGTCAAAAAATATAGTTTCCCTCTAAAAATTTTAATCATTCATAATAAAAACTTCACAAAAACAATCATTACATGGTAAGTTAGTCCGTCGATTCAACATCACGGTAAGGCTTATGCAAACAGAAAATCACCATAAAATTGGCATTATTGGCCTCACAGCAATCGGTGTTGGCACGATGATTGGCTCAGGCTGGCTGTTTAGCTCATTTTATGCGGCAAAAATTGCAGGTGCAGGTGCTTACCTCTCTTGGATCATCACCAGCCTTATTGTCCTCTTACTTGGTCTTTGCCTTGCTGAAATTGCCAGTATTTATCCAAAACGTGGCCTTATGGCTCGTCTTTTAACCTTAAGCCACAATAAAGAATTTGCATTTATCTGTACCATAGCCACCTGGCTAGGACTCACTGCAGTTATTGCCACAGAAGCCGAGGGCAGTGTGCAGTATATCTCCTCTCTATCAGATTCATTCGGCCCCATGATATTCAATAGTCAAATACACCAGTTAACCGCCTTAGGCATTAGCATTGCCATCGTTATGATCTTAGCCTTTGGCTTAATTAATTTTTGGGGCGTTAAAGTTTTATCAAAGAGCAATGTTGCTCTGACCGCATGTAAAATAGCAATTCCTATCATCACCGGTCTATCTATCATGTTTGCGGCCTTTCATTCACAAAACTTTCATAGCAAGCAAACTCCCTTTTTGCCTTATGGAGTTTCATCAATTTTTATCGCCATGATCGGCTCAGGCATGATTTATTCATTTAATGGTTTTCAAAATATTGTTTCTTTTGCATCTGAAACTCGTCATCCAAAACGCGATATCCCACTTGCTATTATTTTCTCAATTCTAATCACCCTAGCAATTTACTTAGTATTACAAACCGCCTTCATTGGTGCAATAACTCCAAATGCACTCAAACAAGGCTGGCAATCATTAAACTTTACCAGCCCCTTTGTCCAACTTACTGCTTTACTCAATTTAAACTTTATTACCATTATTTTATATGCGGATTCGGTGATTTCTCCTTCAGGAACAGGCTTAATTTATACCGGCTCCACCACCCGACTGCTCACCGCCATGTCACAAGATGGTCAAATGCCGAAATTTTTTAACAAAATTGGCATTTACAACTTTAGCCGCCGTTCCTTAACTTTCACAGTTGGCTTTGCTATTACATTTTTACTGCTTTTTCGCTCATGGTCCGCCCTCGTCTCGTTCTTATCTTTATTTTATGTGATCTCTTACATGTCTATCCCATTGAGCCTTAGTAAACTTCATAGCAACAACTTAACAGGCAGCTTTAAAGCGCCATTTCCGAAAATTATACTGCCTGCTATCTTTGCCTTTTTATCCTTATTATTTGCCTTCTCAAAATTCCCCTACACCGGCTATGTCGCCCTGTTTACAGTAATCGCTTATGGTGTTTACCTACTCTCTCAATTTAAACTTACAAATGACCTTAGAAAAACGATAAAACACTCTTCGCTCATGATCTTATACATTGTCACTCTTGCCATTCTTTCTAGCTTAGGACCAAAAACCTATGGCGGTTATGGCTTCCTATCAAAATTACAATTTTTCCCCATTATTATTATTGTTTCTTTCATTATGTACCGTTTATCTCTCAGTTGGACGACCACAAAGTCAGATGCCCCAGGAACGAAAATTAGCAATAGTAATACGGCAACTTATTCAACATAGTGAGCTATAAACCTAATACTCTTACTTTCATCACTACACTGGCGCTTTCATCAACTTATTCGGATAAATCGGCCCAGAGCGGTTAATAACACAGCGTAAATTCGCTCGCTCTCCATGACTACTCTTAGATGGCAAGTCTCCACCCATACGATAAAATACATAATTGCCCCCCCCCACTAAGGGTTTTTTGAGTCCCTTGATTTGGGCCTTGAGGATTGTCTTTAGGAGAGTCCCAATAGTAGCTATCACCATACCAATCTTGGGTCCATTGATGAAATGTCATCATGAAGTCAATGCCCATCGGGTTAGGTGGATACTGTCCTACCGTTTGAGGCCCTTTTAAGTCAACACAACGTATATTTTTACAAGGCTCCACTTTACCATTATTTGTCGGATAAATCATTGTTCCCTTGTCTGTTGCCGCATACATCCACTGTGCTTCTGTAGGCAACTTAAAGGGCAGCCCTGTTTTTTTAGCCAGCCAAGTACAAAAACCTGCTGCACTCGGATAGTTCATATACTCAGGAGACTTATAACTCCAAAGTTTAGGTCCAGTGCTTGGTAAAGCATCTATTTTTTGGTGATCCATCTTTTATAATATTCATTTGTCCTATAGTCACTAAATATTTTTGCATATAAAAGCTACTGACTGTCACCTGGTGTGGATGCTGGTTCGAGCCATAAAAATCAGAATACTTGGGATTATCCGTTCCC
>NZ_MDTU01000001.1:214626-216626 GCF_001720395.1 Piscirickettsia litoralis | reverse complement strand
TGTCGGATAAACCATTGTTCCCTTGTCTGTAGCCGCATACATCCACTGTGCTTCTGTAGGTAGTTTAAAAGGCAGTCCTGTTTTATTAGCCAACCAAGCACAAAAAGATGCTGCTTGAAAATAATTAACATCTTCTGGAGAGCGATAACTCCAGAGAGAATGAGGGCCACTTGGTCTATTATTTATTTCACCGTTATGCATTTCCTTAAAGATGTTCATTTGACCAATAGTTACTAAGAACTTTTCCATATAAAAGCTACTAACTGTCACCTGGTGTGGATGCTGATTCGAGCCATAAAAATCAGAATACTTGGGATTATCCGTTCCCATGGTAAAAGTGCCTCCTGGAATTTTTTACCATTTCACCCAAAACTTGCTGTGCCAATTGGCTTGGTGTTTTGACTACTGTTTTAGTACTCTCAGTTTCTGCCTTGCCTTTGCAACCCGCTAGTGCCATTACAACCAATATTAAAACGGATATTTTTTTACTCTCATCATTCAATCTCTAAATTATTTTGAAATTTTTATTAAATAATTTTCAAATTTTATTTTTAACAAGCCAACATTATGTGTTAATTCTCTCAACCCCATTATATCTTTGTAAAGTGTAGGGTTCATAACTAAAGAAGAGGATGTCATAAATTGATTGACTCCACTCCTCAATACTCCCTCTTCCACATCAATTGCATCCTGTGGGAGTTTAATCGGTCGAAGTTTTGAAACCTGCTTTACTAATAGCGCTAAAGTTTCCACTTTTGAGTTGAAAAGCTCGAAGTCACTATCATTTTTATTAGGCACACGGCATATTTGTAACTCATTATTTTTTGGCACTTTATCCATTAAAGCCTCTGGTAGTGAAAAAATAGTTGCTAAACCTAAATAAGCCGCCGCATTAATAAGCTTCTTCTGCTTAAAATTGGCATTAGCAACAACTTCCTTTTTATTCATCGCTTCTATTAGTATTTCGTTAAACGATTCAACTTCTGAATAAAAATCATAGTGGTATTGTGTACCACTAATGCGGTTGAGAAGCTTTTCAGTAAAAGTTTTTCCCTTCCCCCACATGGATATTATGATTAGCAAATGCTGCGAATAATATTTCCAAGCCTTTTTTTGCATCTTTATGTGGTTGAGGGCGTTTAATACCGAAATCCTGGCTGGATTCAGTTTTAACACAGTATTTAAGCAATAAATCAAGCTCTTGCAATGATTGACAACTGCGTAACAATTCAAAAATCGCTTGCATCGGTTCAGGGTCTGGAGATGCAAATATTGTATAATATTCACACAGCTTATAAAGCAATAAACCTTTAGACTCAGGAGGGGTTATATTAATACGACTTAGCTTGCCATGATTGCACACTTTTTTATATTGAGAGTTTTTCAGAATATTTTTAGCCAGCTTTAATCTATTTTTGCCCAGCTCCGAGTGATCATATGCCCAAATAGCAATTTTACTTGCAGTCGTCACTATATCTAAAGCAACCTCTGCAATGAAGCTCAAATAATAAGCACCGAACCCCAAGTAAGTCGCAAAACTATCAGATTTTCCTTCCAGAGAGTTTTCTGAATAAAAAAGCTTATCTAACGTCTTTTGAAAGTCTACATGACTAAAATCAATCTGACTAAGCTGGTGGTAAAGAAACAGAGCAAACGGCTCTATCTCTTTGCCTTCAATAATACATTCGAAATGCCCACCAAAACCGATACCGCATACCGCCTCTGCTTTAAACACCAAGACAAATTGCTGTAACTGAGTGCTATAATGCACACGAAATGCATAATCTAACCCTGCACCAAGTGCACCATCGACACCAACAGCAACGCTCATCATCCGGTTGAAGTAAGGCGTTTGTTGTTTTAGCTGCTGTTCACGATAAAAGGCATAAGCAGAGTCGGGGTTAAATCGCGACCTTGGTTTTTCTGGAACTAAGCCTGGGTCTTGCCAATAAATCGCGCCTCGAATCGTTGCACCCAGCTGCGCCCCGGCAAAGGCTATT
>NZ_MDTU01000001.1:209153-213216 GCF_001720395.1 Piscirickettsia litoralis | reverse complement strand
CACTTTGACTCCAGCATCCACTTTCACGCTGGGCTTAATGGTTTTAATACGCTTGAGCGCTTTTTCAGGAACAACTTTGTTTTTGCTTTTTTGATATTCAGCATGCTCTTTATCGGTTAACGGCACCATTTGTGCAAGCATACTCGAAGAGTTATCTTTAGCTCGAAAGCGTTTAAAATGCACCGCGGCATTCGCATAGAGTGAACCCGTTGCACCAACAACCGCAGAAAACTCACTCTCCAGTTTAATAAAAAAACGCCCACAGTTTAAAATATAAGCCGGTTCGTAATCATAACCCGTAATAGGGTGAGGCTGAAACTTTTCTTTAACCAGCTCAAACTGTACATGTAAGCCCTGCTTATTCGGAAAATAAGTGCTTAGATGGCAATTTCCCGTAAAAACATCGAGTTCGGCTTTAGCATGGCTGTTAATTAATAAGGCATTATGATCCAAATTCATGCGGGCCGCCGCATCGGTAGTGTAACGCATAAACTGCGCCGAGGCATCGCCTTGAATATCATACCAACGAAATTCGCTATGTGCGTTGTCTTTCACCCCCCAAAGGTTAAAACTGCCAGACACATCATCGGTCGAAAGATTGAGAAGATTCCCCTCATTATCACTGTTGCTGGTCAGTGCTTCTGCACGATTTAACAGGGAACCTCGCGCCGCTTTTTTTCCTTGAGCATTTTGAATACTGCCCCCAAAAACAGGGCCTCTATCAGCGATTTTCGCATGCTTGGTCACATTCACTCGGTCTAAGCGATCTTTTAGCCGCTTATAACCCTCTATTAGTTTATCTGTCAGCGCTTTATAGTCCTGACCGTTAATATGCCCTAAAGTGACCGCTTCTTTAACGACCACACCCAAAGCAATGGAGACCGTCACCCCTAACTCAGTCACGCGACCTAAAGAGAGTTTAGGTGCACCCAAACGCTCGAGCAATGCTGTCGAAACAAAAGTAACCGGGTCTTTTTTTAATAAAGGGTCTTTGCTGATCAATAAAATTTCACACAAACTCACCGAATGGCCATCCACATCATCAACATCAATAACGTTGATATTTTCCTGACCTAAAAACTCTTTGAACTTATTTTTTGCTTGACCGATGAGCTGAGAAGTTTGTCCTTGCTTAGCACTCGCCTGCTGTTGGGCAGTTAAAAACTCTTGCGCTTGCTTTCGATAACGCATACCTTCGGCTTGAATCTCATCAAGCTGATCTTGTGTCAGGTAGTAAAAACAACGCTGGCTTTTTGCCATGGCATAGGCAATACAAACAATGCCAGTGCTCTCTGCACTTTGCATGTGCACACGTTGCCCAAGCCGATAAAACGCTTTATCCGTGATGGGCGTATGCGTATAATCAGCAAACTCTATCGGCCAAGCCGACTGCTTAATCATACGACCCTGTGCTTTTAGGCTGACTTTATCCTTATATTCAAGGCTTTTCGCCGTGCCATATAACAGCGCTGTTACTCCAGCTAATGCACTCTCTAAGCCATAATCAACCACCATTTGACTCATATCGCACGATTGTAATAAGCGTTTATAAGACGTCACTGTTGATACCGTATCGGTGCTTTGTAATTGCAGATTTTTGTGTTGTTGCTTTAAGCGTTGATAGGCTAAATAAGCGAAAACATTCTTATTTTTCGCCCGATAGCAAGCCCTTACAAGCTCACCTTCCTCATAGCCACGCTCCGCTGGGCTGGTAAAGTCCCCCTGACCATAGCGATAACTATGTTTTCCTAGCAATGCATCCAAGGCAGAGGCATAAAGCCGATAAACACCAAGGCTGCCACTGCCTTGTAAAATAGTCACCGCATAATAACCTTCACTGTCTGGGTGATCGTAGTTTAATAACTTCGGTGCAATTTGGTCATTTTGGTGAATTTTCAACAAGGCTTGAGCAAAATCTGCCAACGAAACAAACGTCGGCCGATACCGATTTTGATGATGTTGATAATCCAGCAAACCAATAAACTCTGTTTGGCCGACAAAAGATTCATGGGTTAATGTCGTTGAAAAGTGATCGACAACATTCACGGCTAAACACGGCATATAACTGTATTGGTCGCGCTCTTCTTCGCCAGCACCGACTAACTTCTCTTCATTAGTAAAGGACCACACTGGATAATAGGCGACTAATTGCCAAGCATATTCCTGATCTGAGTCCGCCACGGTAACACGGTACTTGAGCATATCTTTCAACGAATCTAATCGATGACACTTTCGAGGGTATTGTACTGCTATCGCTATCCCTGCACCCTATATTCTGATTGAATGATTAAGCGCTGTTCCTTCATTTTCTCATGCCTTTCAATAGGTTATTATTATTTTAGCCGTCAAATCTTCCATTTAAGATCGATTTACTCGGTAGTTTACCAAAAATTATTAGCTATTGCGAGCAATAACATGCGTATAGAGTAAATGTTATTGATTAACAAGGCGGCGGGGATGTTTGTCGTATTTAAAGACAAAGTAATCCACTTAGAATAAAAAGTGGATTACTTTCGTTGGTTTAGTGAACCTCAAGCACAATTTTACCAATGTGCTGGCTGGACTCCATAAGCTCGTGCGCTAAGCTTGCTTGTTCCAAGGAAAAGACACTCGCAATAACAGGCTTTAATTTATTTTCAGAAAATAATGGCCAAACTGTTTTTATTAAATTCTTTGCAATGCCAGCTTTAATACTTAACGGCTGAGGCCGCAAGGCATTCCCGGTTAAGGTTAACCATTTAAAAAGTAATGTCTTGCAATTAATCTCCGCTACAGCGCCGTTACGAAATGCAATCATTACAATGCGACCATTGATCGCTGCGCATTCTAAATTGCGATTAGTGTACTCACCACCCATCATATCTAAAATAACATCAACACCCTGATTATCTGTTGCTTTTAAAACAACGTCAACAAAGTCTTGTTCGCGGTAATTAATCGCATAATCCGCCCCTAACTCCGTGCATACTCGACACTTCTCATCACTGCCAGCGGTCGTAAACACTGTTGCGCCTAGCCCTTTAGCAAGCTGGATTGCTGTAGAACCAATGCCACCCGAACCTCCATGAACTAAAAAACGTTCACCTTTTTTTAATTGAGCAAGGTCAAAGACATTCGACCACACGGTAAAATACGTTTCAGGCAACGATGCAGCTTCTAATAATGACACACCTGTAGGAATCGGTAAGCACTGCTCGGCTGGGACATTAACATATTCAGCATAACCACCTCCATTCGTCAGTGCACAGACCCTATCACCGACTTGCCAACCAACAACACCATCACCAACGGCTTCAATGACACCAGAAACCTCTAAACCCAAAATAGGCGAAGCATCTTTAGGAAGCGGATAATGGCCTTTTCTTTGTACAAGATCAGCACCATTCACTGCGGTCGCTTTTACTTTAATTAACACTTCACCCACTGAAATTTTAGGTATATTTCCTTGCTGTAGCTTTAATACTTCCGGACCACCTGGCTGAGTAATATCAATATAATCCACGCAAACGATCTCCCATTTAAGATAATTGAACCCTGATAAAACTAACATATTTCTATAAATACAGAAATAGCTACCAATACTGGGGAATCAATCATTTTTCAATCAGCGGTAAATTACCACTTTTTCACGATAATGAGGACAAGGAGGATGGCGTGGCGCGTGTCTTGTTGGAGCGACAGTGCAACCTACTAATGCTACTGCCGCAAATAACGTTACCGCACGTATTGCGACTTTATCGATAACTAACTGTTTTACTTGCATAAGGATGCCTACACTTAATTTTATAAACAACAGCTTTACGGCCAAACTGAGAGCGTACCATTTTGACGCGCGCGCGGAGCACTTGATATACAGCAACAGCTTAACACTTACATAATCAATCTCTTTACAACTGCATATGATCAATTTGTATGATTCAATCATACTTCGCTTAAGGTTACGATACTCATAAGATTAGGTAATTTTTAGCTAAAACTCTCAGCTTACTTATAAAACATTTTAGCTACAATTTTATCATTAGTAATTTTATATATTTTTATTATAAAGCAGCTCAATAAATCA
>NZ_MDTU01000001.1:189510-209128 GCF_001720395.1 Piscirickettsia litoralis | reverse complement strand
ATAAAGGGGCGCTTAAGTTTTAAATATTTTTGTGCCTATTTTTTTGGATAAATAAACGCCACTTTATAAATTCAAGTGGCGTTTAAGATATGATAAAAATAATTTTTTCAAATTAAATTAATTAAAACTAATTAAAATGACTAAGCAACGCTCGACATTTTTTCAGTTATTTTAGAAGTCCAGGTTAACGATAAGAAAAGAATCGATAACGCACAAGCGGTAACCAACATAACAAAACCACCATGCCAACCTAAATACTGTACAACATAACCCATTAAGGCATTTGCAAGGACAGCGCCCCCTAAATAGCCAAACAAGCCCGTTAAGCCCGCTGCAGTGCCTGCGGCTTTTTTCGGTACAAGGTCTAAGGCTTGTACGCCAATCAACATGACGGGCCCATAAATCAAGAAACCAATGGCGATAAGAGCCAGGCTGTCCACCCACGGATGACCGGCTGGTGAGAGCCAATAAACTAACACCGCCGCAACCACACCGAGCATATAAAGGATAGCGGCCGGAGCGCGCTGACCTCGAAACACCTTATCACTTAGCCAGCCACAAGCGATTGTTCCAGGTATGCCCGCATACTCATAAAGAAAATAAGCCCAGTTCGATTCTTTATGATCAAAGCCTTTCACTTCTGTTAAGTAAGCCGGCGCCCAGTCAATCACGCCATAACGAACCAGGTAAACAAAAACATTAGCGAAAGCGATATACCATAAGAATTTGTTATTAAAGACATATTTAAAGAGAATCTCCCGGGTTGTCAGCTCACGTTCACGATCACTACATTCATCAGTTTCCGGAAAGTCGTTTTTATACACTTCAATCGGTGGCAAACCAACCGATTGTGGTGTGTCACGCAAGACAAAAAATGCAAAAATCGCCACCGCAACAGCAATTAAGGCTGGAAAATAAAAAATGACTCTGCCAAGCGGCAAAAATTGACATCCCTGCAATTGCCAGAGGACCAATCAAACCACCCCCAACATTATGGGCGACATTCCACACCGACATTTTAGTGCCACGCTCATGCACCGAAAACCAATGCACCATCGTTCGACCACAGGCAGGCCAGCCCATCCCTTGAAACCAACCGTTAAGAAACATCAAGCAAAACATCAGTGGAATGCTAGACATCGCTATAGAAGTCGCACCAAAGAAAATATTGATCACGGCAGAAAGCAGCAAGCCTACCGTTAAAAAAATACGAGGATTACTTCGATCTGAAACAGTCCCCATAACAAACTTACTCAAACCATAGGCGATAGAAACAGCCGCTAAAACCAGCCCTAAGTCCCCTTTATCAAAGCCTTGCTTTTGTAGATAAGGAATGGCTAAAGAAAAATTCTTGCGAACAAGATAATAACCGGCATAACCGATAAAGATTCCCAAGAAAACTTGCAAGCGATAACGCTTATACGCATCATCGACCTGATTTTCTGGTAAGGAAGCACGATGACGTGCGGGCTTAAAGATATTTAACATATTTTTCCTAATGTTATGGTTTCAAACCACTCTTAAACAATCATTCTATGAAAACAATTCATTAGATATTAAGGCCAAATTATACAGCAGCAATGGAAAAAATCACTACTTTTGTAGTAAATCAAAACAAATAGTTAATGCCTAACTGCATTGTATACTAAAAAAATCTTCATAATTCATGAGCAAAATGTGATAATTTATATTGACAAAAACAATCAACCCATTTACAAATTAGACCAAAATTAGAAAGCTCCTCTTATCAATAACTACAAACGATAACGAGTGGTTTTTTGATAACTCATGGAAACATAAGGCCAATTTGATGAAAAAAATCGATAAGCACGCTTCTAGCACTAACCCTCACCTCCTTTGCACTGAATACACACGCACTAGAAATTTATGGCCATCGAGGCGCACGCGGCCTTTCACCAGAAAATACCATCCCAGCCTACAACACTGCATTGCGCTTAGGTGTAAATTATGTCGATATGGACATCACCATGACCAAAGACGGTGTGCTTGTCGTCAGTCATGACTTAACCCTCAACCCAAATATTACTCGTAACCACAAAGGTCTATGGATTCCTGCGAAAAAGCCGCCTTTTATCAATACGCTCACACTCAAACAGGTTCAGAGTTATGATGTTGGAGCCATCAAGCCTGGTACAAACTACAGCAAACTTTTCAGTGAGCAATACCCAGTCGCGCACACCCAAATTCCAACACTCAAGCATGTCATTGAATACGTCAAAGCCATCGCAGGCGACCAAGTCGGCTTTCAAATCGAAATTAAAACAGACCCAGCACAGCGTAATGCCTCAGCGACACCAAAACAGTTTGCCACCGCATTAGCCAAGCTTCTAAAAGAAGAAAAAATTACGAATAGAACCGAAGTCCAAGCCTTCGATTGGCCGTGTCTGATCGCATTACAAAAAATCAATCCAAACATTAAAACGGCCTACCTGACAGAGGACGACAGTCGTGCTCAAATGATGTCCGATAACCCAAAAATTGCTGGCTTATGGACAGGCGGCTATTTGCTTAAAAATTATGATAATTCAATCCCAAAAATGATTCACGCCCTAGGCGGCAAACTTTGGGACCCTGAAGACCGTGAATTGACTCAACAATCTCTCCAACAAGCCCACAAGTTAGGTCTAAAGGTGGTCGTTTGGAGTGACCCTGTTGCAACAGGCAAAGCGTTTGATGCCAAAATGATGGAAAAAATGATTTCCTGGGGGGTTGACGGTATCATCACCGATCGACCCGATGAGCTGCGTGGTTTAATTGCAGCACGTGGATTTAATTTGCCAAGCAATTTTTCTATTAATAGCAAATCGCCTCATAAAGCAACTCAGGCATAAAATCAGTAATAAACCAGCAACAAATAAAAACGACAGCCTCTTTTCTAGCTAAACTTAGATGATTAGAGGCTTTTATCACGAACTAACTCATCGTTTGAGCCGTATGACTGCCTGCGTTCCCCATTAATACCTGACCGGCTTCAACAAAAGGTGAAGTAAAGCTATTTACGATCTGCGACTTCTCTGTCGGCGTAAAAGAACATGCTTGCAACAAGGTAATAGCCAACAAGATGCCTGTAGCCATTATTTTCTTTAAAAACATAAAGTTATTTAAATTACCTCAAAATAACAATACCTGACAGATTATACTAACATACACCATCAAATAAAATAACAATCCATTTAAGACAAGATAAACAGTTAACTTGTTCAATAGATTAACCTTCTTGAAAAAAATTCAAAAACCACCCCAGAATTAAGTATGAATTTACGCAACGCACAATTTTAAATCTAAAAAAATTATAAAAACAACTTATAAAACAACAAACAAATTTATTTAATCACTCAATTTAAATTTAAAACAGGAATAATGCAAAAACTAAAAAGTCCACTTAAATTCCTTATTGCAAAAGCAACCACATTTATGGTTACATAGTGAGAATCGTTCGATATTTTGAACTTTTTTTCCTCAAACCCATAGCGATGGAATACATAGGAGATTATATGAATCAGAATAAAATAGGATTGTTTTCGGTTATTGTTATTGCCGTCACCTCGATGGTTGGCTCAGGCTGGCTATTCTCAGCCCAACTCAATGCTCAGCTTGCTGGGAACTATGCATTTATCGCCTGGGTTGTCGCCGCGGCAATTGCCATTATTGTCGGCCTTTGTTTTTCTAGATTATGTACTCTCTTCCCAGAGCGTGGTATCAATGCAAAATGCACAGCCGTTAGTCATGGTAAAGATTTCGGTATGATTTTTGCCTTTGCAATTTGGTTTGGCTTACTCGCGATGATTCCAACCGAGGCACAAGCGACGACACAGTACCTCAACCCTTTTATCAAGTTTATTACACTCTACGAGCATGGATCTTTAACAATTGCAGGTAAACTAACTGCTCTTATCATTCTCTTAGTCTACTTTATGATTAACTATTTCGGCATTAAGCTGCTCGCCAAAGTTAATAATATATCAACCGTCTTTAAAGTCTCTATCCCTGTTCTGACGATTATCATATTGCTTGTCGCACACTTCGATACAACCAACTTTGCAATCGATACTAATAAATACACATTTGGTACCGTTAAAACAGCCCTAATCGGTGCGGGGCTTATTTATGCGTTTAACGGTTTTCAAGTCGTTGCCGCTTTTGCCAGTGAAATCAAAAACCCCAAACGTAATGTGCCTCTGGCGATCGTCATCTCAATTTTATTCACCCTTGGCATTTATATGTTCTTACAACTCGCCTTTATGGGAGCCATTCCTGGGGAAATCGCTGCTAAAGGTTGGTCACACTTAAACTTCAATAGCCCGCTCGTTAATCTAACAATGCTATTGGGCCTTAATTTCGTCGTCATTGCGCTGATTGCAGACTCTATTGTCAGTCCTTCAATTACAGGCATGACCTACCTTGGTGCCTGTTCAAGAATGCTTTATGCGATGGCTGAACAACGTCAAATGCCACGGTGGATCGCTAAACTTTGCCCAAAACATAACCTCAGTAAGCGCTCACTCGTCATTAACTTTATTATCTCTGCCATTATTTTATTTAATAGCTCCAGCTGGGCCGCTCTTATGGTGCTCACAACCGCATTTAACGTCTTAGGTTATATTGGCGCACCTCTCGCCTTAGGCGTGCTCGATAAGAAAAAACGGATTTTCTATGCGGTTGTTTTCGTTATGCTTGCCTTATTACTCAGCACACTCAACATGAAAGACTTCATCCTCAGTAACCTTGCAATCAGTATAATGATGGTCGTTTATGCAGGCATTCAATTGAAAAATGGCAAACGCTTTAACCTCAGGAGTTTCTCTTTTATTGTTTATTTATGGCTATTAATGCTTATAGCTCAATTCAACTGGGCTGTTGTGGTCCTATCATTTGCCTTCTTCTTTTATGCAACCGGCGAGCAATTTGTTCAAAAATCAAAAAAAATCAATAGATTAGAGCCTGCCAGCATATAACGCCCAACCACCAACTTCGTCTTGATAAAATTTAGTCACACCTAGCCTAGTTACATGAGTTTAAAAACATTTAGCCCAGCGGTAACTATGCTAGAGTATTATATATATTATTAAAAACTAATAATAAGTGATCGGTCATATGACGAAAAAAACAACTTCACTAACTATCGCAGTTATCTATGGCGGTTCTTCTATCGAAGCGGATGTTTCTCGCTCCTCGGGTACCGAAGTCGCTAACGCCTTAAAAATAGCTTATCCCAATACAAAAACATTCGAACTTAACTCAAAAATTTACAGAGAACTTGAAAAAAACAATATTGATCTAGTTTTCCCAGTCTTACATGGTCCAGTGGGTGAAGATGGTACCTTGCAAGGTTTTTTAGAAATTATTGGTCAGCCTTATGTTGGTAGTCACGTCCAAGCCTCCTCTTATGCCATGAATAAATTTGTCTCTAAGAAATTCTTTGAAAATGCCGGCATTCCAACCATTCCTGGCTTATTATGTACGCCACACCACTCTCTTGATGTCAGTTGTTATCATGCACTAGAAATTCTCGGCGAAGAGCTTGTCGTTAAACCTTGTGACCAAGGTTCAGGGCTAGGTGTTGAATTTGTCTCGGGGTTAAATTCGCTCAAAAAAACACTAGAATCAAGCATAAAACAATATGGTGCAGTCTTAGTCGAACGACAAATCAAAGGCCGTGAGCTGACTATAGGCATTTTAGATATTCAACCCGCCTTACAAGCATTCCCAGTAATAGAAATCAAAACCCCTGAAAATAGCTGGTATGATTATGAACACCGTTACACCCCAGGGTTAAGCGAACATTTAATTCCCGCCCCGATTTCTCAGCAACTTAGCAAACAACTCACTCAGTTCGCCTGTATGGCCCATCAATCTTTAGGCTGCCAAGACCTCTCTCGCATTGATTTTCTCATTGACGAAAATAACTCACCCTTTATTCTGGAGATTAATACGATGCCTGGCATGACTCCAACTAGCCTTTATCCAGATGGTGCAAAAGCATTCGGTATAGAATTTTCTGAACTGCTTAGCCAACTTGTTGAAAACACCTGGCATAAACACTTATCTTCTGGAAAAATCAACTCGCTTCGGGAAACTACATAATTCGGGAAACTACATAAAGCGAATCATCCTGAAACTACCCAAGGCTGCAAAATAGTTTGCCAAGATTGTTACCCTTTATGTGCTGTACAGTATACGCTTCTCGTTTTGTACAGAAAGCATGAGGTATTTTTTAAATTCATGATCATGCTTATCGTCAATTTTAACACGATCACACCAGATGAAATCAAAGCGACGATTTTTAAAGCGATAGGGGTGATTAATGGTTGTTACCGGCCACATTGGAATACACTTGCAAACCGCATTAAAGTCATGAAAGCGGACTTCACCAGAAAATCGATTATAGGTATATTTAATATCACGTCGATCTGCTTCGGCCAGTAAGCCGCTAGGGCCTTCAATCATATGCTTTTTAATCGACGAATAGGTTTGCCCAATCAAACAAATCTTCTTCGCTGATTCATTACGAATTTTATCAATTACTCGTTCTGGACCACTGTGTTCTTGGATATCCATAATCTGCCTTCCTTCAGCACATCTCACCTCATTGTACTGAAAAAATCATGATAAACCAGAAAAAACTACAAATTCATGGTAATAGCAGATTTAAAACAATCCGCGCTGCAATGCAATGAAAATATCAGCCTAGTCGACAGTCACGACATGTGAATATTAACCATTACTCTTCATTACCTGGACATCAATTGTTGACAAATCCTTTTTCATAATTTGTAATGCCTCAGTCATACAGTGCTCATAACTATTGCTATAAATTTTCCATGCTCGCTCTTTGTCTGTTTGGCTCGGTAAATCATCCGCAACTTGATCTGTAGAAAGCGAGTGGCATTCCTCTCTTATTTTTTTTCCGATCTGCTGGCCCACTTTCAGTGCGATTACATCAATTTGCGGGTTCGCACTGGATTTGGCAATAGTAAATACTATTAAAAACAGACAAAGCAGCGTAACTCGCAACATAGTTTTTCTACCAACAAGACCATCCGTTATACAATATATAGATGATCCTCCCTCACTTAGCGAAAGACTAAATCAGGTATGCGCCCAAATACATATTCATCTAATTGTCATTAATGACACCCTTTTGAATTGAAAACACTTCAGCAATGACTTGCTCTGGATTTTCTGCGTTCGTTACAAGAGAAATTGCAGCAACTCCATCGACTTTTGTTTTATACACATCAGCAATGTTATTTAAATCAATTCCGCCAATCGCAACGAGTGGTCGCCGCACCAGCTTACGCCAATAGGCTAAACGCTCCAGCCCTTGTGGTGAAAACGCAAGCTTTTTACTTTGTGTCTCGAAAATAGGCCCAAATGCAACATAAGATGCATTTAAATTGGTGATTCGAGCCAATTCATTTTTATCATGCGTACTTACTCCGAAGGCTAAGTTTGCCTGGTAAATCGCATTTAAGTCCGCCGTTTCTAAATCCTCTTGGCCCAAGTGCACACCAAACGCACCTAACTCTATCGCAAGCTGCCAATGATCATTAATATATAAATCTATATGGTATTCTCTAGCGAATAGAATGGCTGCCTTTATCTCTTCTTTTAGTTCTTTACCTTGTAAATCTTTAATGCGCAGCTGCACACTCTTGCAGCCCGCTTTGGCCAAACGAGGAATCCAACAGCTACGGTCAACAATGGGGTAAAAGATTAAGCGCTCTTTATTAATTTTTTTAAAATCACCCAAACCATTGCCATTGATAGTATCTATAGTATTTACCGTATTTTTATTTGCTATAGGCTCAAGCTTTTGCTGCGCCGCAACCTGGTCATTTTCATGCCAAAAAGGTGTGCCGACTGTCGGTGTGCTTGGAGCCGCTAAATCACGCTCTAACATTTTCCCCGCTTCATAGCCTAAACGCCCTCCTTCAATCGCAGTAGAGAAAGCCCGCGCCATTTTTACCGGATCTTGCGCTTTGGCCACAGCGGTATTTAACATCACCGCATCGGCCCCCAAGCCCATCACTTCACAGGCATGTGCAGGCTCTCCAAGCCCCGCATCAATCACGATTGGAATATGTTTAAAACGCTCACGTAATAACCGAAATTGATAAGGATTTAATAAACCTTTGCCGGTACCAATGGGTGCAGCCCAAGGCATAAGCACTTTGCAACCTGCTTCAAGCAAGCGCTCACATAAAATAATATCATCCGTGCAATATGGCAGCACATCAAAGCCTTCATTCACCAAAATGCGTGTAGCTTCGAGTAATTCAAAAGGGTCAGGCTGTAAATTATAACTATTACCAATGACTTCTAATTTTATTTTATTGGTATTAAAGACTTCTCGGGCCATCTGAGCTGTCACAATCGCCTCTTTAGCCGTATAACAACCTGCAGTATTCGGTAGTACATCACAATTTAATTCATTAATAATTTGCCAAAAATAATTATTCTCATCCCCATTCATTTGGCGGCGCAAAGACACTGTCACCAGCTCCGCTCCTGAAGCGATGATAGACGCTTTCATCGTCTCAAGAGTTGGGTAAAGCGACGTGCCTAAAATCAAGCGATTATTATAAGTAGAATCATATAAAGAGAGCATATTAAATTATCCCCCTTGCATCGGCGTGACAATCTCGACATCATCACCTTCCTTTAAATAAGTACTCTCAAAGTCACAGCGCGGAACAAAGATACAATTAATCGCAACAGCAAAACTTGCACCTTGATAGTCCCATTGCTCTAAGGCCTGCTTTAATACGGTATTTTCTTTAATCGTTTCAATTTGGCCATTGCGTTTGATATCAATCATCATCACTCTTCCGTACCTACTTTATTTGTTTATTTATTTTCTATATAACTAATAACTTTCTGGGATAAATAAGGGACTAATAAATAACCATGTCTATACAAGCCATTAATATGGATTAAGCCTGACTTATAAATAACCTTTGGTAAATGATCCGGTAATGTCGGCCGGCAATTAACCCGTGTTTCTAAGATGCGCGCCTCAGCAAAACCACGATGCAAGCCATAAGCTGCCGATAATAACTCTAAAGTAGATTGCACTGAAGGGGGTGAGAAATCTTCAGCTTCAATAGAACTCGCCCCAATCACATAATGATGATTTGCTCTGGGTACGACATAAATGCTATAACGCGGATGAATTAAACGCACCGGCCGACTTAACCTAACAGTCGGTGCATGAAGATGAATGACCTCACCACGCACCCCATGCAAATCAGAAAAATGGTCTTTTGCCTGTAAACCACGGCTATCAATCACCCAATCATATTCAGAACTCGAGTCTGATTGAGCTGTTTTTAGCCAATGCTCACCAAAGTCAATAACCTCGGTATTCGCCTGCCAATTCACTTTATCTTGTAAATATTCAGTCGATGCTTTTAAAAAATCATCGCTACTCACCTGCCCCTCATCAGGGAAAAACAGTCCAGTGCTTAGTTTTGGATTTAATTCAGGTTCTAATAGCGCAATCGCATCTTGACGGATAAACTCAAACTCTGGCCTATCACCTTTTAGCTTGGTCGCTAATGTTTCTCTTAAATGAGCAATTTCACTATAGTCTTGGGCAAAGGCAACGATTAAACTGCCCTGCTGCTGAAACCATACTTTATCATGACCCAGCGTTTCAAGAATGTTAGGCCAACGTGCAAGAGATTGAATACCCCAAGAATAAATAATGGCATCATCATGTTCCACCTCAGCAATAGGAGCAATCATCCCTGCGGCAGTATAAGCACAACTTTTTTGACCGGATGGATCATCACGGTCAAATAAACTCACATTAAATCCCTTGGCTAAGGCATCTAGAGCTAAAACACGCCCCATCAAACCGGCACCGATGATTGCAACTGTTTTCATACAACAGTCCTAACAGCGCGATTTAAATCATGCTTAAAATTAATAGCGTAAACCTTAGAAATAAGGGCAAAGAACATAAAAGAAGCAAACAGAGAACAGCTATCTACTAATAAGGATAAAAAAAGCGAAAACATGTAATACAGCATGAATTTTCCTACGTTGGTATAAGCCAAATCAGGTTCAAAGGGTATTTCTCAGCCTTACGGCACCCCTAATTCTGTGCTGAAGATAGCGAGGTTTAACCTCGCCGTCAAGTTTTTGTCATACTCACTGCACTTTCTAAGTCAGTAATAATTGCCGGGTTCTCTAGGGTTGAAATATCTTGAGTCAACTCTTCTTTACGAACAATCGAGCGCAATAGGCGCCGAACGATTTTACCACTACGTGATTTTTGGTAGGGCGTTGACCACATAAAAAATTTTTCTACTGAGGCAATCGCACCGATTTCAGCTCTAACAACTGTATTAATTGATTTTTTCAATTCAATATCATCATAAGAAGAATCACGTAGCACAACAAAGGCAACAATCGCCTCACCTTTGATATCGTGATGACAACTGACCACTGCGACTTCTGCAACATCATCATGCTTAGCAACGGCTGACTCAATTTCTGCAGTGCCTAAACGATGACCGCTGACATTAATCACATCATCCACACGTCCGGTCACCCAAATATGACCGTCTTGATCATACAGTGCGCCATCACCACTGAAATAAACCGCTTTACCCTGGTAGCTCACATCAGAGAAATAACTGTTAACAAAGCGGTCATGATCCCCCCAAATGGTTCTTAACATGCTCGGCCAAGGGCGAGTCACGCACAATAACCCCTTCTGATCCGCCTTCGCTTTTTCACCTTCAGGTGTTAGAATCTCCGCACAAATTCCAGGTAAAGGTCGCATTGCACACCCTGGCTTCGCCCCTCCCCAAGCGGGTAATGGTGCAACCATATTGCCACCAGTTTCCGTCTGCCACCACGTATCAACGATAGCGCATTGTGAATTTCCCACATGCTCGTAGTACCATTGCCAAGCCTCTGGATTAATCGGCTCACCCACAGTGCCTAGTACACGTAAAGAAGATAAATCATGCTGCTCGGGTAAGTCTGCCCCTTCTTTGTGCAATAAACGAATCGCTGTTGGCGCCGTATAAAACTGATTGACTTTATAACGTTCGATAATCTGCCAAAAACGTCCGGCATCTGGAAACATCGGTACACCTTCATAGATTAAGGTCGTCGCACCCAATGCCAAAGGTCCATAGACCGTATAAGTGTGTCCAGTAATCCAGCCGATATCTGCCGTACACCAAAAAGTATCGGTCTCTTGCACGTCAAAAACCCATTTTAAGGTCATTTGCGCCCATAAAATATACCCCGCTTGGGAGTGCTGTACGCCTTTAGGTTTTCCCGTACTCCCTGAGGTATAGAGTAAAAACAAAGGATCTTCACTAGAAAGCTCAGCCGCCGGACATGAGGTTTCATACTCATTAACAATTAAATCATAAATAAAATCACGGCCGGGTTGATATTTAACATCTTGATGATTACGACGAACGACTAGTGTTGCTTCCACAGAAGAACAGCCTTTAGCGAGTGCCTGATCCACTGTTGGTTTTAATAAATAAGGCTGACCATGACGAAAACCACCATCGGCAGTAACCACAAGTTTTGCTTTTGCATCGACAATACGCTCATGCAAAGCTTCAGCAGAAAATCCACCAAACACAATCGAATGAATCACGCCCAAGCGCGCGCAAGCGAGCATAATGACAATAGCTTCTGGAATCATCGGCATGTATAAAACCACACGGTCACCTTTTTCAAGCTGAAACTCTTCTTTGAGCATATTGGCGGTTTGGCACACTCGATAATAAAGCTCTAAATAACTAATCGCCTGTCGATCACCTCGTTCCCCTTCAAATAATAGAGCAATTTTATTCTTACGTTTATCTAAATGGCGATCTAAACACTGTTCAGAAACATTCAATGTCCCCTCTGTAAACCAGCGATAGCTGGGCGCATCTTTTTCATCTAATGTCGTTTTAAAGGGAGTTCGCCAATTAATAAGTGCTTTGGCCTGGTGCGCCCAAAAGCCCTCATAATCGTCTTTCGCCCATTGACAAAGACGCTGGTATTCCGCTTCGTTTTTAATTAGTGCATTTGGAAAACGTGAGAGATCAGGTGAATCGTACTGCGGCATTAATCTAATCCTTATCATCTTCAAGTGTTGCCAAGATAGTAACACCTTCTCCAAGCAGAAGTAAGGCTTCACTCACTCTCAACATTTTACTAAACAACTAAATAACAAGGTGTTATAACACGCAAAAAGTAGCA
The DNA here is from genome assembly GCF_001720395.1 of Piscirickettsia litoralis. NCBI lineage: Bacteria > Pseudomonadati > Pseudomonadota > Gammaproteobacteria > Thiotrichales > Piscirickettsiaceae > Piscirickettsia > Piscirickettsia litoralis. The sequence goes on along the minus strand of NZ_MDTU01000001.1, from coordinate 196,879 downwards.
CTCTCATAACGATTTATAAAAAGTCAATATTCCTTCGCTGAAAACTTCTCGTTATAATAAAATATCGTAATAATATTCAGCCTTACTTTAAGGTCTCGATAGGCTTCCAAATCAATCAAACTGGTTAATACACTATGATAAAACTTAATAAGCACAAAATTGGGCTTATCCCTGCCACTTTCATCGGCATCTCAGCCATTATCGGTAGTGGCTGGCTTTTTGCGCCCTACCGTGCGGCACAGGCTGCTGGAGGTGCGTCATTACTTTCTTGGATAGTCGGGGCGGGGCTTGTTCTTTTGCTTGCGCTTTGCTTTGCAGAAATTGCTTCGCTTTATCCGCGGCGTGGACTCACTGCGGTTATTTCAACCATTTCACACAATAAATACTTTGGTTTTCCCTTTGCCATTGCCAACTGGTTGGGTATTGTTGCTGTTATTCCAATGGAGGCTGACGCAACAATTCAGTATTTAATTAGCTTATTTCCTAGTATCAGTCCCTATCTTTGGTCACATTCTTCACTCACACCACTCGGCTTAACGTTTTCGCTGTTTTTAATCGTAATTTACTGCCTGATTAACTACTGGGGAGTTCGTTCACTGACCAAAGCCAATAACGCCATTGCTGTATTTAAAATTTTCGTTCCTTTAATCACCGCAATCATTGCGATTTCTGTCAGTTTTCATGCCAGTAACTTCGATGCGGTGGAGCATACTTACCTACCTTATGGCTGGAGCTCAGTCTTTACAACCATCATTACTACCGGAATCATCGTTGCCTTTAATGGTTTCCAGTCGATTATTTCTTTTTCCAGCGAGATTAAAAACCCAAAGCGTAATATCCCTCTCTCACTGGTTCTTTCTATCGTTATCTGCTTAATTATTTACTTATTACTGCAAGTTTCTTTTATTGGCGCACTTCCACCTGATATGCTCAAAAAGGGTTGGCATCACCTTGACTTCCAAGCGCCGATGGTCCAACTTGCCGGGCTATTAGGCCTACATATGATCATGCTGGTCTTGTATGTTGATGCAATGATATCTCCACTTGGCACCGCCTTAGCCTATACTGGTTCATCCACACGAATGCTAACGGCGATGTCTCGAGAAAGACAAGTACCAAGGTTCTTTGACCATGTTCACCCACAATACGGTGTCTCCAGGCGCTCACTCATCTTTAATATTGCTCTCGCTATTGTCTTTTTATTCAGTTTTAGAAGCTGGGCGAGTTTGGCACAAATACTTAGCCTCTTTCATATTCTAGCGTTTATGACCGTCCCTTTAGCCCTAGTTGTCTTTAGAAAGACCGTTAAGCCTGAAGAGTTTAACTTTAAAGTCATCGGTGGACGAGTTATTTCAGCCTTGCTATTTGTCATCTTCAGCTATCTTTTTGTCATCGGCCACTTCCCTATTGTCTTTGAACTTGTCGCCTTGATTACAGTGTTTCAAGTGATCTTTATTGCCTTACAGTCTTCTTCACTCAAAAGCGCAGGTTGTGCAGTTAAGAAATGTGGCTTACTGTTCGTTTACTTCTATGCATTAACAGTGCTTTGCTGGTTAGCACCCAATAATGGAGGCCATATGGCTGAAGGCGATTTCTTCATTTTAGTCGCTGTTATTGCTGGTGCTTTCTTCTTTTTACTCACACGCGTTAACGCCGGCACTCAACATGAGGCCACCCTCTAAAACAACATCAGCCTAAACCCCAAAATCTAAACTCTGAGCTTTGGACTCAGGGTTTAGGATATTGGTCCGATATAACAGGTACAGTGTATTTAATATTGAAGTATTAAAGTGCGTTGAGAAGCTATATTTTTCTCTTTATTTGTTTTTTTATCATCGTTGCTCTCAGCGAGGATGCTTCAGGTTATATCATCACTCTATTAGCTTAAACATATCCAAATCAAAAGCAAAAATAATAGCAATCCATTGTATTATAATAATTTATTTAGGTTTATTTTATTTCAGAACAAAAATTGCATGTCATAACAGTTCATTAGCAATGAATTAGGCTTGCGCTTAAGCAATAAACCAGTAAGATCAAATGATAAAGTGTTAATATTCACTTAAAACAAACACACTACTCTATGTGAAACCCTAGAGTATGATTAGGAGATTCGTGTGCGTATTTTACTTGTGGAAGATGATGAATTACTCGGTGATGCGACCCAAATTGGCTTGACCCAAGGAGGTTATACCGTTGATTGGGTTAAAGATGGTGTCGCAGCAACACGTGCTTTAGATACAGAAACCTTTGATCTTGTCATTTTAGACTTAGGTTTGCCATTAAAAGATGGTATTTCTGTACTCAAAGATATGCGAACTAAAGGCAATCAAACATCTGTCCTCATTTTAACAGCACTTGACCAAATCGAAGACCGCATAAAAGGTCTTGACGCCGGTGCCGATGACTACATGAGCAAACCCTATGACTTAGATGAGCTTTGCGCACGCTTGCGTGCTCTAGAGCGCCGTGCATCAGGTCGCGCTGAACCAACGATTAGCTATGGCAATATCGAGATCAATCCAGCCGCTCATACCGTCAGTCTCGAAGGTGAGCCTGTGAGCTTATCACGCCGCGAGTTTGTTCTATTAACTAAATTACTAGAAAACACCGGTCGAGTATTATCCCGTGATCAGCTCATGCAATCGCTGTATGGCTGGAGCAATGAGATCGACAGTAATGCCTTAGAAGTCCATATTCACAATTTACGCAAAAAATTTGGTAACAACTTAATCCGCACCATTCGCGGCATCGGTTATATGGTAGAAAAGACCTGATGCCGCTGCGACTGAAAACATGGTTATTTCGAAACTCAGTCCGTCACTTTCTCCTGATTAGTCTGCTGATCGCAACCACGTTTATCAGTATTATTATGGGGACCTGGACTTATGTTCAGGTTCGTGCCAATGCTAAGGGTGTTTTCGACACTTCCCTCGCTCAAGCCGCTCAGATTCTCCGTGTGATTCTTGCCAATCAGATTTATAAACAACGCCTTGCTGAATTACAGGCAACACTGAATACACCTTATAGCAAACACACTGTTTCTCCTGCCAACCATTTTACTAAAGTCGAAGCTGATGAACTCAAGCGCCTAAACTCCAATCAACTTGTCTTTCAAGTTTGGAATAACCAGGGCACTTTACTATTAAAGTCTGCAAATGCGCCAAGCGAACCTTTAGCAACAGTTAGTTTTGGCAGTCAAGATACCCAAATTAACCAATCGGCCTGGCGCACTTTTACCTTACCCGATTATCGCCAAGGCTTGCGCTTCATTACTGCCATTCGCGCCGATATCGCCACACGCTTTAGTGCCGGGCAAGTCTTAAAAAGCCTTTACCCCTTATTATTTTTCTGCCCACTACTTGCTTTATTAATTTGGGTATTACTCGATTGGGGCTTTAGACCCCTTAACCGCATCCGCACCCTGCTCGCTAAACGCGGCCATGACAACCTCGAAGACCCCATTGAACTACGCCAAGCCCCTGAAGAAATACGTCCGATTGTTGAAGAATTAAATTCACTGTTTTCACGCCTCCAAGGTGCCTTCGAGCGTGAAAAGCGCTTCACAGCCGATGCAGCACATGAGCTTCGTACACCGCTCGCCGCCATCCGCACCCACAGCCAAATTGCCAGTCGCAGTGCAGAAAACAAAAATGCCCTTGACGCTCTAAGTAAAGTCACTAAAAGTGTTGACCGTGCTACTCGCGTCATCGAACAGCTTTTAGTCCTCAGCCGTCTAGAGCCTCAAGATAAACTTTTACCTGAAGGACCTGTGAATATTTCTTCATTTAGTCAAGAGTTGCTTGTTGACCTGGTTCCGATGGCATTGGCAAAAAATATAGAGCTAAGCTTAAATGCCCCTAAAAAGCCACTGTTCATCGAAACTCAAAGTGCTATGCTCAATATTTTAATCCGCAATCTCATCGATAATGCCATTCGCTACACTCCTGACCAGGGTGAAGTAGAGATCAACCTAAGCCCCGACCCTCAAAAGGGCGGTGTGCAAATCGAAGTCATCGACAGTGGTCCCGGCGTTCCTCCCGAGTTGCGCCGTCGCATTTTCGATCGTTTTTACCGTCAGGTGGGCAACAAGGCAGAAGGCAGCGGCTTGGGCCTCTCAATCGTTCAACTCATTGTCCATTTACATAACGGTACCATCAGCGCAGATAGTCGCCTCGACGGTAAAAGCGGCCTACGTATTCGCATTTGGCTCCCTGAGAACCCACTCGGCTAAAGTAGCTGTAGTTCAAGCAATATCAGTGAACATTCCTCTTCCTTACCACGATTTCTCACAATACACTGGAATACTCCTGTAACTGACTGAGAAGATTATTACTGATAACTTCACAGAAAATATTATTTTCAGTTTGAGTCCCATAACCACTCTACCATGTAGACCTTTTAGTGTTGGCATAAGTGGGAATTTACCACCTTTGCTCTGAGCTTAACTCCATCACTAACTCAGTAGCGCTCAATAAACTTATTACGCTAAACTAATTATTATATAAGCGTTTTTATTTGGTGGATGATTTGAATAAATATCTACTTACTACATCAATAGCAGGTTTAATGATTTTTAACATAAGCCATGCTACCAATCAGTCAATCAAACTGGTTATGGACAATAGACCTCCATTTCATTATTCACATAACAATAAATTAGTTGGACCAGCTATAAAGGCCCTAAAATGCGCATTTAAGCGAATGAGTCAAGCATATAATATTAATATCGCCTCATGGTCAAGAGCACAACACTATGTAAAAATAGGTCATGCTGATGGTTTTTTTGCCGCTAGCCATAATGACGCTAGAGATAAATATGCAACACTCACACACCCTTTTGTTGACCAATATTGGAGTTGGTTTACTTTAACATCTAGAAATATATCAAAAAAATGATTTGGAATCAAAAACACTCAAAGTCTCAAGTTGGAGGAAATCAAACTCCCAGCGATGGCTAGAAAAAAATGGTTATAAAACTTCCTCTTTCCCTCCAGCGCAAATAGGTAATTTAGTAAATAGCTTAAGGTCTGGAAAGGTTGATGCCATCTTTGGTAGTAACATAGCTATTCAAAACGATTTAAAAGACCTCAACATATCAGACCAGATTCAAGAAATTAAAGTCATCCACAAGCCCATGGGGTTATATGTTTCAAATCTCTATATTAAACGGCACCCATATTTCCTTGCATCCTTCAACAAAAACATTAAGCTCTGCCTTTAAACTTTTTCCTAAAACCACGCGAGTTCGATATAATTCAATCATTTAAAGACTGCCTCTATGCCTATGCAAATAGCATGCAATCAATCCAACAGCGATATTCAGCATAAAATTACACTCTACGATGACGATTACTCCCTCAGCAAAATTTCGTCGGTAATTAACATTAATTTATTCTTCATGTTCTCACGAATTTTTTTGATTAATTGCAGCTCTTCTTCAACGGGTTGCTAGATCTAGCTCACCTTCAATTAGTAGTTCATTAGCAATATTTTGAAATGAACTAACCTACCCCTCATAGAAAAAAATCAAAACACTTCGCATTCAACAGCGCTGATAGCCTCTTCCCTGCTCAAATCTATTTCACTTTTTCCAGATGAGCCTCTGCCTGCATCATCAAAAAACAAGAATGCATCTAGCGAGCCTGGGGTTGGAATTGGAAGGGGTTGATGATGAGCAGAAGAGCCATCAAGAGCAGCTAGCCCAATAATGCCAATACCCGTTGCCACTGCTAAAGCAACCAATCCAACAGTTGCAACAACGGCTAACCCAGTTTTCCACCATGAGTCCGTTTCAACCAATTGATTTTTAAACTTGTTAACTTTCTCCCTGGTCATCTTTACTGGACCACCCTCAGTAAATTCAGTGAAGTCTTTAAGCGCTTGGCAAGGTCGAGATGTTGTCATTTCAGATACCGTAACATCGGCAGAATAATCAACACTGGATTTCACTAGTGAAGAAACCACCTGATTTTTGTGGTTGATTAAACTTCGTTGTAAGTTTGGACTATTCTCATCTCCAAATTGAGCAATATTTTTATTCAACTCTTCCAGTATTGCCTGAATATATTGCTTCTCTAACTCTGGAAGCCGCTTAAAAGCCAGCGCTTCGTCTACTGTAATCCTTCCCTCTGTAATTAAAACAGTGAGCAAATCATTTAACTCACTTTTAGAGTTACCCTGAATATTCGCTCTAGCTAAAACTCTTGCCACAGTTGGCTCGTCTATGTCTTGGAATTCTAGAAGGTCAATCTTACCTATCTCAATCAAATGAATAAGCATAGCCACTTGAATCAGAAAAGTCTCTGATTGGTTTTGTTGAATTTTTAATTTTTCTAAAAACGATCTCTGTTTTGCATCTAGTTGTAGATGTCGCCTCTCTTGCAAAATATTAAATACTGAACACTGTCCTAATGTTTCTAAGCGACACTCTATTTGCTGAATAATATTCTCTATTGCTAACATATTGTCTAAACTTCACCTTAATTAATAGTCAACACTCCAACCATATAAAAAAAATATGTTTTCTTATATAGTAAGAACCAGGAGAGTAACGAAGGTTTAAGTAAGTTTTAGACAAGCAAAATAATACATTTAAGAGTAAGCAAAAGCAAAAAAACCACGATTGCCTATAGTTTAGTTAGATAGACAGTTAAAAACTTAATTACTATGAAACTCATACGCCCTGAGGTATCACCTACTCGAAAAAAGCTGACAAAAGATGATATAGATCAATTAATTAAGCTCATTGATCAGCCTTTACAATCTAGGGTTTGCCAAGGATGCACTTTAAAGTGCTCTTGTTCGTCATCAAAAACGTGCTTATGTGGCTGTAGTCATAAATGCAAATACGCACCAATGAGACTATCCGTCGATAAATCTTTACCCATTGAACACGGTATCATGCCCTTAGTGTATGAGATGACAGCTCTTAACATATTTACACTGTTTTGGTCTTGTGAGGGCCATAACGATTCTGAAGGTGAGCTTATAAGACAGCCTGAAATTTGGTTTTATTCTGAGCTTTCCTTATACGCTCGCTTTCTTGGCGCCGTTACTAACGCACTCTACGCTAAGGGGAAAATAACATTTTATTGGCATGTGTCAATTTTGACATTCAGTTCACCAATCACTGCCTATAGAATACATCCAGACCTTATTTTATGAAAAATATTAGCCTTGATGAACTTAGAAGGGATATAAAGTTATAGCGAAAGCTTACGCCAAGGCATGCTTCATGAAGCGAAATGTTCCTAATTTAGTCAACTTATTTTTCCTTAAACTAGACTATAACTTTACTATATACAGCGTGAAATTAATTTATAAAAAAATATACTCATGTATAAATCATTTTTATTATTCATATTTT
>NZ_MDTU01000001.1:178732-188893 GCF_001720395.1 Piscirickettsia litoralis | reverse complement strand
GAAAATTAATAAATTTATAGTAAAAACCCATAAAACTCCAATGACTAATTTAAGAAAGTTGCAGTCATTACGCAGTGGTACAATTGATGTTATCGCCTTACCCACATCAAAGACATTAGAAGCAGAGTTTTTACCTATCAGGTTCCCTTTAATGAGGGGCTTACTGGGGTACCGTGCACTGTTAGAAAACAAGGACTATATAAAAGGAAAGCCATTTAAATCCTACCGCTTCGGTCAAGGGCGTGGCTGGACTGATGTTAAAATTTTAGAAAATAATGGGTTCAATGTCGTTTTATCTCAAGATTACGCATCCTTATTCCCTATGTTAAACTATAGGCGCATTGACTTCTTTCCTAGAGGTGTGAGTGAAGCATTAAACGAATATAAAGCGCATCATGCTAAATTTAAAAATATAGCGATTAATAAACACTATATGCTGTATTATCCGTTCGTTGTTTATTTTTTTGTTAAGAAAGAAGATGTACATTTACACGACTCCATTTTAGCTGCGTTGAATAATTTCAAAAAATCAGGTGAGTTTGAGAAATATTTTCAAAAACATAACGGCCAATACGTTAACTATATTCAAAAAATTTTTCAGGCAGCGTCTATAAACTCATAAATAACACAATACCAAAATCTGCAGAAGAGCAAGCCTCAATGGATTTTTTCAGTGAAACCGTAAAGTTAGTTGATTAACCATCATTACAACCGTCTCTACTATATTATATCTTACTTCATGAACTCACAACGAAACCCTCTCTGGCTCTTGATGCCTCCACTCATCCAGGGTAACCTTTCCTTATCAAGCTCGCTAACTCAGCCAACGAATAAGCATAGGATGTTAACGACTTATATTCCAATAATTTTTTATAATTTTATCGAGATGACCACTATCTCTCATGTTGTTAATTGTTGCATTAAATATCTTTAAATAATTTTTATAGTTAGGATACTTCTTTGAGAACATAAGAAAATAATCAGTATGTAATATACTAGGCTTCATTTGAAAAAGTGCATCTGTATTTCCAAATATTTCTTGCATGAAAGCTTTAGCGGCTATCGTGTCTAAAAAAACGAGATCTACCTTTTTTGATTTCAATGCTTTTAAACAATCACGCATGTCATTCAACTTGATCACAGAGATATGATTTGTCTTTAGCCATTTTTGAATAGGTTTCATTGAATAGCCCAGAGCATTACAAAGGGTGACGGATTCTACGTCTAGATAGTTCTGTTGGACAAGGTCACTTTTCCCGGTAAAAAGCGCATATTGACTACTGATAATCGGTGCTGAAAACTCATAATGTTTGAGCCGTTCTTTAGTTTTGAAAATATATGGAAAGACAGCAAGCGCTTTTCCAGATTCAGTATAGCTTTCCGCTCTTTTCCAGGGCATAAATGCCACTTCAATAGACGTATCAGTCTTTTTAAAGACTTGTGATATAATGTAGGTAACAATGCCTTGCTGAGCTAAGTGCTTACCAGTATAAGGAGGATAATCGCCTGTTGTTAGCAGCACTTTAGCTTGAACACTGATTAATCCGATAAAAGACAAAATTATAAAAATTAATAATTTATTAAACATATAAGCCCTAATTTTTAAGTATATTTCTTACTTCTTTGTCATTTAAGTTATCCATATTGATAAAAATAACACCTGTATCAACAGCAGGCTTGACTGGTTTGCCCTGAATCACACGATGCACAATATTTACTCCCTGATAACCCATTTGAAATGGCCGCTGGGCAATAAAACCATACATCTTACCCGACCTTAGTGCTTTAAGCATCACAGGGTGTGAATCGAAGCCAATATGTAAAATTTTGCCTGTTTTATTAGCTCGCTCTAGTGCTTTTAAGGTGCCAATGCTACTTGATTCATTTGGGGTAAAAACACCATCAATATCATTGTGTGTATTAAAAATATCATAAGCCTTGCCTCTCGCGTGACTTGCTTTTGTGCCAACATATTCATCAACAACGATTTTTAAGCCTCCTGCTTTCGCTGCTTTTATAAACCCTTCTTCTCTCGCTGTAGTGGATACAACCTCTTTACTCAACCGTAATACCGCAATGTTGCCCTGACCTTTCAAAGCAGCCACCATTTCTCGGCCTGCAATTTCACCTGCTCTAAAGTTTTCGGTTTTAACCACACTCACTCGATCCCCAGCCATATCGCGATCAATATACACGACAATAACACCTTGAGCTTTTAAGCGATCTACATCTTCTTTCCTGTCATTTGAGTTAGGCGCAAGCAATAAGCCTTCACAACCAAGCTTTTGAGTGAAATAATTGATAAGACTGCGTTGACCTTTGAAGTTGAGCTCATCAGCAAGCCCCCTTGTGTGAACAACAACTCCAAGCTCTTTGCCTGCTCTTTTTTGCACCCCCTTCAACTCGCTTCCAAAAAATCCTTGCCCCCCACCTGCTGTAACAACACCAATACACGAGGCTTTTTTAGCTGAATAGTTCCAGTTTGCAATATATGACTGCAACGACGATTCACGAATATTCTTAATTTCATCCCATAGATTTTGTCTAATATCTTTCAATCTGGATTTTTTTGATATTGCTAAGAAGTAACTTTTTGATCGAAGTGGTTTTTCGCTTATTTTTAAAATATCTAGAAGGTTTAATTTTTTTATAAAAAACTCTGACACCTGTGTTGCAGCAACTATACTTCCTCTTAGCCTACGACTCATTTTCTTAAAGTTCTGAATATCCCCTGCTGCGGTAGAGTCAACCTTAAGGTTATGCGCTTTTAATAAAGCTCCAATAGAATAACCCAAAGGGATATAAATCGGCTGAGGAATAGATTTTATATCGCCATTGAAATGATAATTGTTCTTTTTGGGAGTAATTATGCTATATTCAACTTGCATAACACGCCATTTTGATTTTTTATTCGTTGCTGCGTCAGGTGGATAAAGCAAAAATTCTGCTCGCTCCTTCTTATAAGAAGCTACTGCTATAGCATCTACAGTACCATTTTTTGCATTCAGTAAGCACCGTTTCCAAGGTTTAGCAATGATCTCGTAATCGATTTCAAAATTAGATAGCGCTTGCTTAATAACATCAAGCTGAATGCCTGCGGGCTTACCTGTATCATCCAGATATGTAAATGGAATCCAGCTATTTCTATCCATGCATAGCGTAAATTTTGCGTGTGACACTGACACATAGAATATTGATATAACAAAAAGAATGGCGGCGAGTTTGATACTCGCCTTAATCACCTTCTTCACTCGTGAGCCTATTTATTACTTATATTTAACCGCAAAGTCGATAATCTTTTCATCACGAACAGAACGAATCGCATCCCATATTTTTTTCCTGCTCCGACTCTGTTAGTGATGATTTCTTAGAAAATGGTAAATAATAGCTTTTCGACTTAATCGGATCTTTCTGAATAACAAAGATATCTTCCATACCAGGTGATTTAATCACCGCTTGTGCAAGCTGTAATAAAGTCACTACGCTACCCTTTTTAATTCGTTTTAGTTTTTTGAAGTTATTTAAGTCTGATTTAGCTTTATCATCTACCTTTAAGCCAAGCTTCCTTAAGTCTTCAGCAATCGAGTAACCTGAAGGCACATAAACAGGCTGTGGCAAGGTTTTTAAATCTCCAGAATAATTATAGTTATCCTTGGCTAAAGAGACTACGACATAAGCAACTTGGCTGACTCGCCAGTTAGACTCTTTTGCTGTTGCTGCATCTTTAGGATAATTCATGTACACCGCACGCTTCGCCTTATATGATGCAGTTGCAGCAGCATCGACTTTGCCTTTCTTCATTTCACTAAGGCAACGCTTCCAAGGGAGAGGAGTAATAGAGTATTCAAATCCTGCTTTAGTCAGAGCAGCTTTAATAATGTCGGTCTGCAACCCCGTGACTTGCCCATCTTTAGTAAAGACGAAAGGGTACCAATAATTCTTATCCGCACAAATTTTAACGGTTTTGCTAAAACCAACAAGTGGGAACACCATGATAAACATAGCAATCATAATTAACTTCATAATACTACCTTAAAATAAGCCAATCCACATCATTCTAAAGTATAGAAGCTCAAAGCTGCTTTATTTATTTTAAAAGTATTATTTTTATAAAAAAGCCCATAGAAAATATAAATATAATTAAGATATAACAGGTTACATCAGAAGGTCAGAGCTTAAGTATGCGAAAACCCGCCATGATAAAATGCTGTAACCCAATAAGGCTGGACACCTTGATAATAGACAAATATGACATCTTATCAAAGTGCTTATGAAGTAGAAGCAGCAGCACTCAAACTATTTAATTTATAGAGATCGTTTCAACGCTCTACTTTCCGTGTATCTCATTTTGATTTATCATGGCTAACTTAGCAAATCTAAAAAACAAAATAAACGACAAGGATGGCAATGATGAATTTTAATGATAAAGCCAGTATCTACGATAAAATTGCTTCTTCTCAAAACGAAGCTGCAGATATTCTCTACCAAGAAATCATCAATACTTGTGCCCTCGTCGATACGGCCAATGTATTGGATTTAGGTTGTGGAACCGGCTATCTTTCACGAAAACTCAGCGATGAATACAGCTTTGTCACCGGCATTGATATTTCAGAAGAAATGCTCCAACAAGCCTCCGACCAAGGAGGAAATGTCGATTATGCCTTAAGAGATGCCGCTGAACTCAATGAACACTTAGAATACGACCTAATCACTGCAAACTCTCTAACCTACTACATCTCTGATCTACCTACAGCCTTTAAATCTTATTACAATGCACTAAAGCCAGGTGGTTATTTTGCACTTCAAAGTCAAACAGCACTCTCTCCACAGTTTGTTCGCGCCTTTCATTCACTTAAAAAAAATGCAATAGCTAAGCCTTTTATCGACGGCTTTAAACTGCTTGCTAATATGCAGTGCCAGCAGAAACTGAGTGAATATATTCAAGTTGCAGGATTCAGGTTAATTTTAGAAAAAACGCGTCATTTTCGCACTCGTTGCACACCAGAAAAGGCGTTAGATATTTTCAAAGCAGGCACAGCGACACCGCTGTTAAACCCCAAAGGCTATGATCGCAAACTTACCTCGGAGTATAAAAAACTCTTCTGGCAATATATTCAAGAAAGTATTGAGAGTCAAAGTATCGACAACCAATTCACTCTTGAGTTTTCACGTGTCTTTATCATTGCCGTTAAATAAAATCATTCACCCTATGATCAAACAGCTTAAATCATAGGGCTAATTAATATCACCTACCTACTGAAAGCACCGATGGTGGCCGGTGACCAGCCTTGTGTGTTTTCTGTGCTGCCAAAATCTGAGCAGGAGGCTCTGATGAAGTGTCGCCGCTACGTTCATTTCTAATGCGTACAACCTCAGCGAGATCTCTCTGCGCTTCATCTCCATGGCCTAACTTTGAAAAAACACGTGCACGTAAAGCATAAGCCTCTGGACGGTCTAAATTCAAATCAATAGCAGCGGTGTATGCTTTCAAGGCTTTTTCATAATCAACAGGAGAGCTTGAATTACGCATTCCAGAGCAATTATTCCCTCGAGTCACATAAACCCTATATTGCTCAGAAGGGCTAAACAAAACATCGTGATCATCTTGCAAACTCGATGTCGCACTCAACATTGTCCTTTCTAATTCTAAAGGATCTAAATTAATGTCTTTTAATGAAGTTGGCTCGTGCTTTAATTTATGCGGTTCAGGATTATCTCCCTTATCTAAATCAATTTCAAGGCGCTGATGCAACGGCCCCATCACTTCTGGCCCATACTTCTTGGCAATCATTGCAACCGCTTGTGTTTCATTCACTCCCTTTCTCACAACATTCGTTGTCGGCCGAATCGTAATAGGCACTTCATCTCCACTGCACCTTGGTAACTGATGGTTTTTTGCGTAGATTTTCGCCAATAAATCATAATCTTCCATTCCACCATATTGCTCTAATACAGGGTCAAAGCGCAAACCTAAGCCACTATCTAAAAAGTGGCTCAATGGATAAGCCATTGCGGTATTACGTGCTGAATGATACCCCAAACCTAATGCCTGAGCTACTTGAAATTCAAGTTTAGGATGAGCAGCTGACACCCCTGGAGTTTTTAAAGTTTGCTGCAAATGATATAATTGGTCATTCGACATTCCAACCTCATTAGACAGGCAAACAAGCTGGTCATCCTCGCTAACGCTAGGATCTGCCAAAATACCCTCAATCCCTTGATTTAAAGCTCTAGACCAACCATATTCTTCTTCAGTTAGTGGCACACAACGAACTGTCATACCAGGATTGCTATGAGCAACCCTCTCAACAATACCTGGGGTATCGCAACTATCTCTCCCGGTATTCGTCACGACAGTAATCGAACCAATTAACCCCCTATCAGCATCTTCATTTATATATTTTTGGATAATTTCATCAATACTTCGAGTACTATAAGCACGCAACAATAAGTGCATCTTCGGCATTATTTATATCCTTTTTATATATTTATCATTAAATCATCCCTCACCGAACACAACGTGAGTGCCCAGTTATACTAGCTTACAAAAAGAAAATTTTAAGTTAATTTTACGTAAAGACAATGAAAACAAATCATACTGGATAAACAGTCACATAAATAACATTAAAAACATAATATTTATGATCAATAAGATAAAAACATCGAATAAAAATACACCTCATTAATTAGATGCACGTATTGACAATAAAACAAAGTATAAATATTATGCATGAAATAAAAGAATCATTTTCAAAAGGAAATTTAAAATGATAAAAATAATAAAAAGAAACAATACAAGTTGCTTTGTGACATAGAAAAACAGTCATTTACGCTGGCATTAGAATTTTTAAAACTCACACTTGATGATGAAAGCATATTAAATGATAAAAAATTTCAAAAGTTAAGAGAGACAGTCAGTCTTCTTTCTAACGAAGCCGCAAGCTCCCGCAAGGAATACGAAAAAATCAACAATCCTAATAACTATTCATTACATTAAGCCATATAGCGTTGATTACTCACCAAAGTAAAGTACTAAATGTAATCGACTGAGTATAAGCGCTCAATGAAAGAAAGATATCTTAACTTGCTCTTAGCCAGTAACACCTTAAAGAGTTCACACACTTTGACTGAACACTAGAATTCAGCACTCCATTTATCTACTCTAAAGAAAAAGCAGCTATCAAAATAAGAGCGTTTCGTCATGGTCACTAAAGTACGAAAAATTACCATACTGCTAACATGCATCGCCACTTTATCTACTATTATTAGCTTGGGCTATAGTCTTGATAACCTAAGCACAGGACTCAACTTACCAACAACAATCGTTGTCTTGTGGAATATTCTTCCCCTTATTCTACTATTTGCCCTTTGCTTTATTGCAAAACAATTATATAGCCTTATTGCTGCGTTAATTTGTACCGTATTAATTACTTTTTTTGAATCTATCGCTTTTAGTTATTAGCTTTTATTTACACAACAACCCCCATGTCGCAAAAATCATTAATGGCTTTACCTATTTATGCTTTTTCTTTAGGGGTAATCAGTATCGGTGGTCTTTATATCATTGTGCAAATTTATAATTTTATAATTAGACCCAAATAGCCAGCGGACCCAGCGACTCTAATCGGCTGTTACTTAAAAGTGGAATGTCGAATATTGATCCAACAATCCAATAACCTGAGTTCATAATTTAAAGGCGCTAAAACTTCACATAAAAATCAGCAGTCACAATATTATAATGGCTCGTATCATCGCTTGTTAAACTGCTATATTGCCCGACGCGCGCAAACTCTAACGCCCCCCAAGTATTTCTTAAAAGCTTTGCTCGTATACCCAATAGCCACTGGTTTTTTAAGCCCGGTTCACTCGTCAAACTATTCACTGTTCCTGAAGTTAAATTAGGCTGAATAAGATAATCGGTATTTTTCAATGCACTATAACCCAATAAAATATCAATGGGCTTCACCCAGTTAAATTTATAGCCCGCTTGAAGATTATAACCTTTTAGCTCACCTCCTCCGGTACGAGCAATTTCTTTTGTCGTTTGTGCATAATTTGCTTTAAAGCTAATCGGTCCAATCGCTAATTGCCCAGACATATTCCAAGCAGGCAATTGCTCACCATTCTTCTCAAAAATTTGACCTCTAGCAATACTGCTATCACTTACATTGGTTAAATCAGCAATATAACCAACCCCAACTTTCGCTTTTATATTATTAACATTAAAACTATAATTAGTATTAAATATCCAATCATTGATATGGTTATTGTTACTTGCTGAGTAAACAATTGGAGTTGTGCCCGCCTGAGTTAATTGCGCCTGGTTTTTAAATACAGTCAGCGAGCTATTTAAACCTGATTGATAAAAACCTAAACTCGCTCCAGAAATAGCTTTAATCCGGAAATAATTCGTCGTCAAAGGATAGTTGGTGCTGGTATTATGCCCACTAAAATCACCAAAATAAGGATACATTTTACCAAGGGTAAAATACATGGGTGACTCATTTAAATTGCCAATGGTCAATACCCCTGTACGCAATACCGTTGATTTATGTAAGTCTAATTGCAAATCAGTATTAACCCAATCATTAATACGTGCTAGTACATCTAAACGTGCAGTATCTAGCCAAACAGAGCTTGAATTTTGATTAGCAGCAAACCCATTGGTACTAAGAATTTTATCGTCACTATTAGGCAAAACACTGCGCCCATAAGAGGCATTTGCTTCAAGCACGCCACCTAAAGTTAATAACGGCGCTTGATTCCCTGCTTTTTGCAACGATTTTAACAGACCTAAATCACGTCCAAAACGACTGGATTTCGCACTAATGAGCTTTCCACCCACCTCACCAACATATACTAAACCTCCCGAACTGGAGTTTCCTTGCAACTGAGCAAGTTGCTGTTGTAATTGCTGTTGCTGTGCTTTAATTTGATCAATTTGTAATTGCAAGGGCTGTGCAGCAAAACCACTCACAGAACTTATGACTAGAATTGTGACGGCACTCACTAGTAACTTGTATTTCATTGCTCACTCCATAGCAAAAGACGATTGAAAACTAAAAAGTCTAAGCACACTCTCCGCGTTCAGGCCAATATATCAAGTTACTAGCAGAGTTTCAATATAATATTGATAATCATTATCATTTAAACAAAAAATAGACTATTTAAATATAACAGTGGATTTTTCTATTAATAATGCTTAATACCTCTACCCTATTTTTCATAAAAATAATAAAAAATGACCTTATGCATAAACACAGTAGTGTACGCGGCAATACAGACCAGAGTTTGACATTTTCACAAGCATTGCTGTCTGGGTCATTTTTTTCGAAATTCCTGATTCTAAATAATAGCATGACATGACCACTCGTCACTTCATACCAGATGGCTATTAGATTACTATTGTCCATTCAAAGGTCTTTTTATCCCAAGCTCATTGGCAATATGCCATGCTCTACCTTCTTTATTCTCTTTATCTTCTATATAATTATAAAAAAGATTGATTGAGTCCCATTGTGCGGACTTTTTATTGTGCATTTTTTCCCAGCGTCCTCCCCACTGATTTTTTCTACCATAATCATACATCTTTTTAAAGCACTCATGACTTACACTGCCATGGTACTCCTTGAACAGTTGAAAAGCATACCCTGTTCTTGTTTTCGTGCCATCCGGGTCTTTTTTCAAACGCTCCATGATCTTATCCAAACTTAGATAATCACTCCTATAATCTTTATCAATATGATTATGGTAAAAATTTTCGAAACCCGCGCCTGACAAAATCAGCTACAGAAGTCTGTGCCTTCTCCAGTGCATGGTAAAACTTTTGAAAACCTTCAAGATGTTTCTTTAATGTTGAGCGAATCAGTAACTCCTCAACCATTTCCCCGGCATGATCGCCATTACCCTCAGAGCAAGCAATAATTTGGTTCTGAAGTTCGATGTTATTTTTAAGCTCTGTCCACAAAGCCCCTGTAAAATCGATACCTAGCTTATCTAAAATGATAATCGCGTCTTGAAGTTCAGAGTTTTCAAACTCACCTATGAGTATAACTTTATTATTATACGCAAGGTTATCAAAAAATTCTTTGAATTTTCCTCCAAAAAAATCTATATCACTTACAAGATAAATATCATTATCTCTTAGTATAGTTAAAGCTT
>NZ_MDTU01000001.1:175461-178707 GCF_001720395.1 Piscirickettsia litoralis | reverse complement strand
CCAAAGATGTTCCCAATATTTAGCTAACTCCGTCGTTTCACAACAGTGGTACATACATTTTACAAGGTCGGAGTTCTCGCTAAACTCATTCCACCTGGTGGAAAGGTCAACACCTGCTGCATTAAGTAAATTTATCTCTATTTGGAACTCTTTATCTTGAAACAAATGCCAATTTTTAGAAATATCAACCCCTTCATCAAAAAGTTTAACAATAACATCGTAAAAAAAGATTCTTCGCTTTAAAGAACAAGAATATAAATATTTAGGGTTATCTACGAAAAAACTCCAAATTTCATCATATCCAGCTCCAACCTCTTGCAAGCAAGCAACAATTTCTGGCTTGATTAAAACAAGATCTGGGAATGGCTCGCTAGACTTTGTTTCATGAAACAAACATTTTTTAAACGGCTCATTCAACCAATTATCATCGAATAACATTGCATTTGAGCTATTCCACTTATAATCGATAAACACAGATTTTTCAGTCCGACCAAATCGTTTTTCTACCCTTTCAATATCATCACGACTATAGTAATCTTGCTCTGTTAGTGTAATTCCTTGTCCTTTAAACAAAGAAATAATAAGATTAGCAGGATAATTAGCATTTGTAACTACGATAACTTTGTGGCCATTCTTTTGCAATCGTTTGATTGCTTTAAACGCATCATGGTCAATGTAAAATGTTCCCTTACGTCGTAAAACAGAGTCATGAACCACCACTTTATGGTTCATTCTTCCTTTTTCTGTCTTATGATTTAAGATATTACCACCTAAATCGAATAAAGCAAGCGCAGGATCATCTTCCGCATTTATTCTGCTTGCTTTTTTAAACCATTCTCTATGACTTCTACTCTCAAATTTAGTTGGTCTTGGCATAACTCTTCACCCTTTAATCTCTGTGCTTTCTGCAACAAAACAACTCAACAAATATTCTCAATGAATATTATCATTATCCAAATAACCATTAAAAAAAATTTAATAATGCCCTCCAGGCACTCTCGTTTTATTAGCTTCTATTATTTTTTCCTTATTTTGCATATCAGAAAATAAAGAATCACTTGTATTGTAAAGTCCTTTTGTTTTCTTATTCCTCCCTCCACAGACACCACTCCAGAAACCAATTTTTTTTTCCTTTGATTCTTTTAGCTTGCTGAGTATATATTGGAATGAACGGTCTACTGATTTGGCATCTTCTATGATAGCTGCTAAATGAGTTGGCATTTTTTTATAAGTTTTACCATCTAACTCAACCGTTTTTCCTCCCCATAAGCCATTTGCCTTACCCTGATATTCTTCACATAACTTTATTAAAAAACGCTTTATTTTACCCTCTTTTAGATTCTTCATTAATTTTTCGTCATAAAATTTAGTATCTTTTAAATTAGAATATTTAAATTTTTCAGAGTTAGAAAATTCCTCACTAATACCATTTAAAAATGATTTATCCGCCTCATTATCATTTATATAGCGAGGCTGATAGTGTGATCCTCCTAAGGTCATAAATCTATTCGATAAATCAATAGCAATTTGGCTGTTATTTAC
Source organism: Piscirickettsia litoralis (assembly GCF_001720395.1). Lineage (NCBI taxonomy): Bacteria > Pseudomonadati > Pseudomonadota > Gammaproteobacteria > Thiotrichales > Piscirickettsiaceae > Piscirickettsia > Piscirickettsia litoralis. The sequence continues at coordinate 177,165 of NZ_MDTU01000001.1, read as the reverse complement.
AAGGGAGTCTATAACACTAACAAGGGTTTCCGGGTCAATTCCTCTAAACGCGAGTCTTTTCCCGGACTTTACGCTATTACTTTCTAAAAGAGCATTTTTTTATAAACTCTTTTAACTCATCAGTCGTTCCTAAATCGCCCCACCATTTTGTTGCAAAAGATCTGATTTTATTGGCTATCCGATTTTTATAAAACTTCATATTAGAGTCTGCATGAATCCTGTATTGTGCTGCATATAACGCCTCGGCATTTGTTTTAACAGAGTTCCCGACAAACTCCTTTTTATGCGTCCTAGCAGCCTGCCGTTTAGTTTCAATATTCTCCGTAGAACTGTCTGAATATTTGACTGAGGCTTCAATAGCATCTTCTAAACTATGCTTCTGCACTAAAAGGTTATGCACAATTTTTTCTGATTGAAATTCAGCCCAATGTTCAATAAATGCCCGTATAACAGGTTTTGGATATTCCAAAGGTTCTTCCGTATCAGTAATATCGTTTAGCGCGCTCCATGAAATAGCCTCTGCATTGCTATTATATATCGATAGAATTTTAGCTTTAAGTTCTTCGTTTTCTGTTAAATCTGCCGTTTTAATTGCTATATAAAGTGCAGTCCTAAAACCACAAAACAGGTTATTAGATGATATTGCTCTAGTCATAGGTTTCATCCCATTCAAATAATTTTAATTAGTAAATTTTGAAACTACTACATTAAAGGATGCGCGATCAACACCATCCAAAATATGGGCAGATTCGACAATAGCATTTGTCAATACCACCTTTGAGTAAAGTCCCCTATGTGTTAGTTAAAAAATTAATACATTGAAAATAAAAACCAAATAAATTCTATGTTTTTTATCTTTAGGAGCGACAGAATTATAAAGCAGTTTTATTATATAAATATTTTACAAGAATTCATTTTTTTATTTTTCAAATCCTGGTATTTGTCATTCATTCCACCCTTTTTTTTGTATCTTGATACAGTTTTATGAGCTTTGATTGGAAGTCTTCCGCATCATCTATTTTTTGTTGAATTATCATATTTTAAACCTTCTAACCTGACCTTAACCCGAAATGGGTAGCCTGGTCACTATTTCAATTCAAACTATATTATTACAGTATAATTCATTTATTACTGAGAAAAATTGAGAATTTTATTGATATATTTATATAGTATTTATCCATATTTATGTTTAATACGTCTATTTTCTCTAAAGACAAGGATTCAATTTATGAAGTCGGCAAATTCGGCTTAAAGTATCCGTTAGATAGTAGAAATTTAGCTCACAACCTGAGTAAGGGCGTGATTGAAGTAAATTTTTTAAAGAAAAAGATAAAAAAAAGCTTTTTAGCTTTAAAGAAGAGTAAGAACAATAGCCTCCTACGTCGGCACTCGACCCACACTTTTTAACGGGGCGGGTCAGAAACGTCGTAGAATACCCCTTTTGAGGGATGATAGAGCTACCATAGATCCATGAGTGAGCCTTGGCAATCATCTCAAAGTGTTTTTTAAAGAAGGAGAGCGCTTTATTTCAATTTGAATAATACTTATGTACTACTTGAGGAAGAGCTACAACCCGAGATCATAATTGGACCTTGTTTACTCATTGCTGTCTTTGGCCAATTTAAATCTCCTATTGTGATTTGGTTATCCCTTTAAGGGTTATAGTCAATTTGAAGTTCAATAACAGACCTGATTATTTTAAAT
>NZ_MDTU01000001.1:164309-174514 GCF_001720395.1 Piscirickettsia litoralis | reverse complement strand
AAAGGGTTTTGTCATCCACCCTGAACCCGAACTTGATCTACTAAACAAAGCCAAAGCTTTTATCCATGGATAATTGGTCGACACAGGATCAAAATAGTTTGGGAGATGAAAGAAATTGGCGCGCCCGGAAGGATTCGAACCTCCGACCGCCTGGTTCGTAGCCAGGTACTCTATCCAGCTGAGCTACGGGCGCGTCGTAAAGCGTGGCGGAGAGGGAGGGATTCGAACCCTCGGTACGCGTTAGCATACGGTTCCTTAGCAGGGAACTGGTTTCAGCCACTCACCCACCTCTCCGGCAACTCGGCAAATTATACCGATTTGCCGAGCAAAGTCAAATGGTTAGAACTTATTTCCGTCTACATCCCCATTTGGATAAGGGATACGGTTACCACTGACTTCAGTATCAGATGAATAGCCTGCTTGGCCACCCTCTTTTTCTTCTTGAATGCGTAAATAGATTTCTTCACGATGCACAGACACTTCTTTAGGTGCATTCACACCGATACGAACTTGATTACCACGAATACCGAGGACAGTCACAGTGACATCATCACCAATCATTAACGTTTCGCCAATGCGGCGAGTTAAAATTAACATTAAAATTTTCTCCTTTGCTTAAACCCTTCGCATTTCACGTCCCATAGAGCAAGGTCGGCGATATCACGAACCGTGCCCAGAGTCTTTATGCCCTAGTGCTAGTATCGTCAAACATAGTCGCTGACTTTAGCCTAAACATCCCCATCAAAACATCCATCAATGGTTATGCTATGCAACATCAAACACAAGCTGCGAATATTACCCCCTTCTCTATAAAAACTCAAGGAATTTAGAACATCTTTAACATAAAAAGGCCCTTTAAGGGCCTCTATTTTACAAATTGAAATTTTTTTTACTTTATAATCGACTTTTCACCCAAGACGCTACATTTTCAAGCGCAACCGTCAGTTTTTCAGGTTCACGTCCGCCCGCTTGCGCCATATCAGGACGACCGCCGCCTTTACCTCCCACTTGCTCGGCAACAAAGTTCACCAGCTGCCCTGCTGGAACTTTATTCTTGCAGTCATTCGTAGCTCCTGCAATCAAACTCACACGATCTCCGCTGACCACAGCAAGAATAATCACTGCTGAGCCTAGTTTGTTCTTAAGTTGGTCGACAAGATCACGTAAGCCCTTTGCTTCCACACCTTCAACCTTTGCCGCAAGAAGCTTCACCCCCTTGATATCAATCGCAGAAGAGGCTAAGTCAGAGCCTTGAGAGCTTGCCAATTTAGATTTCAGCTGCTCTGCTTCTTTCTCCAAGTTGCGCAGTTTTAGTAATAACTGATCTGTCTTCTCAACTGCTGTATTACTATTGCCTTTAAGTTTCTCTGCAATCCGGTTTAAGGCCTTCTCATGCTCATTCACATAGGTTAGCGCCCCTTCACCGGTGACCGCATCAATCCGGCGCACACCAGCAGCAATTCCTGACTCGCTAGTGATCTTCATAAAGCCAATATCACCAGTACGCTTCGCATGTGTTCCACCACACAGTTCCATAGAGAAACTACCCATAGACAACACACGCACATCATCGTCATATTTTTCACCGAATAAGGCCATCGCACCTTTCTGTTGCGCAGCTTCAATGCTCATGATGTCGGTTTCTATACTGTGATTACGACGAATCTCTTGATTCACCAAATTTTCAATCTCAGCGAGCTGCTCAGCACTCACCGCTTCAAAATGAGAAAAATCAAAGCGTAAATGCTCACTATCTACTAATGAACCTTTTTGGGTCACATGCTCACCCAGCACATATCTCAACGCCGCATGCAACAAGTGTGTTGCCGAGTGATTCAATGCTGTGGCTTGGCGCTTCCTACCATCAACACAGGCCTGCACCTCTTCACCAACAAAAAACTCACCTTTAACAACTCGTCCTATATGCAAAGTCGCCTGTTGTTGTTTTTGAGTATCGGTAACTAAAAACTCAGCGCCACCCGCATTAATCACTCCCGTATCGCCGACTTGTCCCCCAGATTCAGCATAAAACGGTGATGAGTTCAGCACAATCACCCCATCCTGCCCTGAGGTTATTTTATCAGCACGTTCTTTGCCTAAAACAATATCAGTCACTTTGGCATGATCTTGCGTTTTTTCATAGCCACTGAACTCAGAGCAGGTATCCAGCTCAACTAAATCATTATAATCCAGCGAGAACTGGCTTGCTGCACGAGCGCGCTCACGCTGAGCTTCCATATGGGTCTGAAAGCCTGTTTCGTCTACAGTCAAACTGCGCTCACGAGCGATATCTGCCGTTAAATCCACCGGAAAACCATAGGTGTCATAGAGCTTAAAGACGATTTCACCGGGAATTTCCGAGCCTTTCAGGCCAGCAATACTCTGCTCAAATACGCGCATTCCCTGCTCCAACGTCTTCGCAAACTGCTCTTCTTCCTGCAATAGCATACGTTCGATCATCGGTTGCTGTTGAGCTAACTCAGGATAAGCCTCGCCCATTTGCTGCACCAATGGCGTGACTAATTTATAGAAAAACGCCTCTTGAATTCCTAGCTTATGGCCATGGCGAATTGCGCGGCGGATTATCCGTCTTAATACATAGCCTCGACTTTCATTCGATGGCGCAACACCATCAACGATTAAAAAACTACAAGAACGAATGTGGTCAGCAATCACCCGTAACGATGGATTACTTAAATCACGGCAATTGGCTAAATCAGCCGCATAACGAATTAGCGCCTGGAACAAGTCAATTTCATAGTTATTATGCACACCCTGCAAAATCGCCGCTAAACGCTCTAGGCCCATCCCGGTATCAACAGAAGGCTTTGGTAAAGGCGTTAACTCGCCATCAGAGCCGCGGTTATACTGCATAAAGACAATATTCCAGATCTCAATGTAGCGATCACCATCTTCATCCGCCGTGCCAGGTAAGCCACCAAAAATTTCAGGGCCATGATCATAGAAAATCTCACTGCACGGTCCACAAGGCCCCGTATCACCCATTTCCCAAAAATTATCTTTAGTCGCAATGCGAATGACGCGCTCTTGGCTTAAACCGATATCATTGGTCCAAATATTTGCCGCTTCTTCGTCTTTATCATAAACAGTAATCCATAACTTCTCTTTAGGTAATTTAATGACTTCCGTAAGAAATTCCCACGCGAATAAAACCGCTTCACGCTTAAAGTAATCACCAAAACTAAAATTACCCAGCATCTCAAAAAAGTATGATGACGAGCGGTATAACCAACATTATCCAAGTCATTGTGTTTACCCCCTGCGCGCACACAACGCTGGGAGGATGTGGCTCGAGTATAAGCACGCGGTTCTTGTCCTAGAAAAGTTTCTTTAAATTGGACCATACCGGCATTAGTAAACAATAAAGTCGGGTCATCTTTAGGCACTAATGAACTGCTTGGAACAATCGTATGCCCCTTATCACGGAAATATTCTAAAAACGCTTGACGAATTTTGGCTGTTTTCATTCTTCACTCACTTGCTGACGGCCTTGTTTTAAGGCGGCTTGAATATGCTCGAATTCAAATCCTCGAGACTGTAAAAATCGTATTTGGCGCGCCTGGTCCTCAGGAGTCTCTCCTGGATGGTCAAACCGCTTACACCACACCCTAAACGCATTATCATACCACCGCTCACTGTAGTCTGCGAGCACAGAGCAGATAATCACCTCAGCCACCCCCTTATGGAATAAGGCTTGTTTGATCTTTAATGGCCCTTGACCCGAATTCACCTTGCTGCGCACGTAACTTTCACAAAAACGCTGATCAGAAATTAAGTCTTGCTCTTGTAAAGAAAGTAAAACGCTTTCAAGCAAAGCATAGGATTGAACACGAGGCTTTAGGCGCTCATAGAGCTCATGGTAGGAATATTCGCGCCGCGCTAAAAAACGAATGGCTGCGACACGAATAGAGGACTCGTCACTGAGCGGCTTGTGCAGCATCACTCTCTTCTATGACAGGAACGTCAAGATCTAGCTTTTCGGCGCGAACTCCGGCTTCAATCTCAGCCATCATCTCAGGATTATCTAACAAATACTGACGCACATTTTCCTTACCTTGACCAATGCGGGTGTCTTTATAACTGTACCAAGCACCAGCTTTATCTATCAGGCCACACTCAACGCCTAAGTCAATCACTTCACCAGCATGGGAAATCCCTTCGCCATATAAAATATCAAACTCAGCCTGTTTAAACGGAGGTGCAACTTTATTTTTCACCACTTTCACGCGTGTTTGGTTGCCCAGAATCTCATCGCCTTTTTTAATCGCCCCCGTGCGACGGATATCCAAGCGAACCGATGAGTAAAATTTAAGCGCATTTCCACCCGTTGTTGTCTCTGGATTGCCAAACATCACCCCAATCTTCATGCGAATTTGATTAATAAAGACAACGAGCGTATTCGAACGATTAATGCTGCCGGTAATTTTACGCAAAGCTTGGCTCATCAACCGCGCTTGCAAACCGACATGCGCATCCCCCATATCACCATCGATTTCAGCTTTCGGTGTCAGTGCGGCGACAGAGTCAACAACCACAATATCAACTGCACTTGAACGCACCAACATATCAGCAATTTCTAAAGCCTGTTCACCAGTATCAGGTTGAGAGACGATTAAGTCTTCAACATTAACGCCTAAACGCTCGGCATAAATCGGGTCCAAAGCATGCTCTGCATCAATAAAAGCCGCAGTACCCCCATTTTTCTGGCACTCAGCAATCGCTTGCAAAGTCAGTGTTGTTTTACCCGAAGACTCAGGCCCATAGATTTCGACAATCCGCCCTTTTGGTAAGCCGCCGATACCTAAAGCAATATCCAGGCCTAATGAACCTGTAGAGATAACCTCTATTCCCTCATTTAAATTAGAATCCCCCAAGCGCATCACCGAGCCTTTACCAAATTGGCGTTCGATTTGCGACAAGGCAGCTTGCAATGCTTTACTTTTTTGTTCTGACATAAATTCTTTTCCCCTCATTTTTTATGCATTTATTCTATGATAAAGGCGGCACGCAACCAAGCGCTATCTTACTCTCCTTTACCTTCAAAAATAACTTAACGTCAGTTGAGTCGTGTTAAAAGCCCAGTTAGCGCTGCATGCACGGCTCTGAACCTTATTTTTTCTCTATCGCCCTTAAACATATATTGCTCAGCGGTGACATCGCCATTGACACTCCAAGACAGCCATACGGTTCCCACCGGTTTTTCGTGAGAACCCCCCTCAGGCCCGGCAATACCACTCACTGACACTCCAACAGAACAACCACTGCGATCACAGGCATGACGTGACATTAAACGCACGACTTCTTCACTCACCGCACCATATTCATCTAACACACTATAAGGCACATCGAGCATTTCATGCTTGGCCCGATTGCTATAAGTGACAAAACCTCGCTCAAACCATGCCGAACTTCCCGCAACATCCGTTACCGCACCTGCGATTAAACCTGCTGTACACGACTCGGCAGTCACCAGCCATAAGCCTTGAGACTTAAGTTGTTCACCTAAGTCAGTTGCAAGAACTTGAATATTACCCTCTTCCATTCCAAGCAAACTCCTTTTATCATCGTTGTTCTAGAAATCAAAACAATTAAAAACTAAAACTATAAGGTACCCAGATGAGTGCGTTAGAGCAACCATTACAACAGCATACCCCAATGATGCAACAATATTTAGCACTAAAAGCCGAACATCCGGATACGCTCATGTTTTATCGCATGGGTGATTTCTACGAATTATTTTTTGATGATGCAAAAAAAGCCGCCACTTTACTTGATATCGGCTTAACTGCCCGTGGTAAATCAGGTGGAAATGCTATTCCGATGGCTGGCGTGCCTTACCATGCTGCTGATAATTATATTTCACGCTTAATCAATTTAGGTGAGTCTGTCGTCATTTGTGAACAAGTCGGCGACCCTAAAACCAGCAAAGGCCCGGTCGAACGTAAAGTCACTCGCATCATTACTCCTGGGACCGTCAGTGATGAGCATTATTTAGAAGAGCGCAGAGATAATTTATTACTAGCCCTGCATAGCCATAAAAATCAACATGGCCTCGCCTATTTTGATATGAGCAGCGGCCGCTTTAATATCATGCAACTTGATAGTGAAGACGCTCTATTGAGCGAACTCGAACGCTTGCAAGCCGCAGAAATCCTCCTCAACGAAACACATTCACTGATTAATCAATTTAATGCCCAGCAATTGCCATTACGCAAACGTCCTGAATGGGATTTTGATTTAACGACAGCGACACTTTCTATCAAAAAACAATTTGGTTATCATGACCTGACCGGCCTAGATTGTGCGGCTTACCCCCTTGCCTTGTGTGCTGCAGGCAGCTTGCTCAATTATTTAAAAGAAACTCAGCGCACGACACTGTCTCATATTCAAGGTTTACGCGTTGAGCAACACAGTGATTATTTAATTCTCGATGCGGCTACACGCCGTAACTTAGAACTGACCCAAAATTTACAAGGCAGTCAAAAACACACGCTAGCCGCTGTTATCGATCACAGCAAAACGGCGATGGGCAGTCGCTTATTATGTCGCTGGCTTCATCAACCGATTCGCGATACGAAAAAACTTCAATTGCGCCATACCATCATCGGCGAGTTACTTTATCATCAAAATTTTCTACCCATTCAGGAATTACTCCAAAACACAGCTGATATAGAACGTATTGTCACGCGTATCACCTTAGGTTCAGCTCGTCCACGAGATCTCACTCAATTGCGCGACACCCTCGCGTTGATTCCAGAATTATTTAATCACTATAGAAAGTTATCTAAAACGGCACAACAAGCTTTAAATCATGTGCCAAAACCTCAAGATGACTTGTTAAAATGCCTGACGGATGCAATTATCGAAAGTCCGCCTCAGCTCATTCGTGATGGTGGTGTCATTGCTCCAGGCTTTGACCATGAACTCGATGAACTCAGAAACCTATCCGCAAATGCCAATGAGTACCTCGTCCAACTCGAGCAACGTGAAAAAGAAGCAACCGGCTTATCTACACTTAAAGTCGGTTATAACCGTGTGCATGGTTACTATATTGAAATCAGCAAAGCACAAGCGGCAACCGCCCCCACGCATTACACCCGCCGCCAGACCTTAAAAAATGCAGAGCGTTTTATTACCGAAGAACTCAAAGGCTTTGAAGATAAAGTCCTAAGCGCAAAAGAACGTGCGCTCGCCCGTGAAAAAGCCTTATATGAAAGCATATTGCAACACCTTGCTGAACATACAGAGCAATTACAATCGCTCGCAACAGCGCTGGCAGAATTCGATGTTTTTGCTAATTTCGCTGAACGTGCTGAGAGTTTAAATCTAACAGCCCCTACATTCACAGACTCACCTGGCATCGATATTCAACAAGGCCGTCATTTAGTCGTCGAACATGAGCGACAAGCTGACTTTACTCCCAATGATCTACACTTGCAGAAAAACCGTCGTATGCTCATCATCACCGGGCCGAATATGGGCGGAAAATCGACCTACATGCGCCAAACTGCCTTAATTACCTTATTAAGTTATATTGGCAGCTTTGTCCCAGCACAGACAGTGACCATCGGCCCAATTGATCGCATTTTCACCCGTATCGGTGCATCTGATGATTTAGCCAGCGGCCGCTCAACATTTATGGTCGAAATGAGTGAAACCGCCAATATTTTACACAATGCAACTGAAAATAGTTTAGTGTTGATGGATGAAATCGGCCGCGGCACCAGCACCTTCGATGGTTTATCCCTCGCTTGGGCCAGCGCACAACACTTAGCCCAATCCATTCAGGCTTTTACTTTATTTGCCACCCACTATTTTGAGCTAACCGCTCTGCCAGAGAGCGCTCCTAATTGCCATAATGTTCACCTCAATGCCGTCGAGCATGATGAACGCATTGTCTTTTTACATACCGTCAGCGACGGTGCCGCCAGTCAAAGTTATGGTCTACAGGTCGCACAACTAGCTGGCGTCCCCAGCAAGGTCATTCAGATGGCGAAGAGTAAACTTCACTCTCTTGAAAAACCGACCACTTATCAACCTATACAAACCGCATTAAATTTCGAGCCAGAACCAGAAGAAGAATCTCTAGCCCTAAGTGCTTTACGTGACTTAAACCCGGATGAACTCAGTCCACGTCAAGCCCAAGATGCGCTATACCAATTAAAACGACTATTACAGCAATAATTAAAGGATAAACCGAATAAACAAAGGAATATTCATGAAGCAACTGATCTTTTTATTATTTACATTAAGTAGCTCAGCGTTTATAAATAATAGCATCGCAGCGCCTCTGACTTGCCCGGAACCCAACTCCATTCATTGGCAAAACTCCGCCTGGCAAGCTCCACAAGGTTGGCGCCTTATGAATAACCCCGCGTTTAGTCGCACAATCAAGTTTGCGACTGTTCAGTATGGTGCAAAATACCATAAAGCTGGAGAAGCCTTTGACGGTACCGTTCAGTGTTATTATGAATTAGATAGCGGCACTTTATTAATGCTTAAATTAACTAAAAAATTCGCCTTTAACCTGCCACCTCCAGGTGGGTCAGGTTGGCAGATGAATATCGTCTATCCACCGTTAAATCAAACGCCAGGTTACTTAAATGGTTATTGTGGTAGCTATAATCAAACCATGGCAAAAAATTGCATTCTTGCGAAAAAAAGCGATATTTATAGCTAAATCAATTTTGGCATCTTCAACCCATTAACGATGGAGTGAAAGCACTTACTACTTTTTTTAATTATCTATACACAACAACACCAAATGACTTTCTAAAACTTCGAGCTGAATTTAAAGCAAATTATTCCCGCAAAAGCGGGAATTTATAACATAGCTGCGATAAATACATCTTATAGCTCAATCAGGAAATACTTTTAGAAATTGCCATCACATAATTATAAGGGTTAACGCTGTGATTAATAATTGCCCATAGCATCACACCACCATAGCCATGCTCAACAGCCCATTTTGCTTTCTCTGCTAGTTGTTCAGGAGTTTCTGGTACGGCAACACCCCATTGCGGCTGCAAATCCAAACCCAAATAGGTTTTCTGCTTGCCAATTAAACCCGCATAATTTTGTAATGCAATCTGATAATCTTTACGGGCATAAGCTTCACCAGCATCATAGGCCATCACATTGACCCAGTTTAATAGCTGCCCTGCCTGTTGCAAAATCTGCCGATCCTCTCCACAATGCACAGAACCTGGAACAGTACACTGCCCTTCAGGGTCCGCTCCCACAGAGAACCCTGCAAAAGTAATTAGCTTATTTGGCGCTCGCGCTTTTAATGCTTTAATTAACGCAATCACATTGCGACTGATTCTTTCATCAACACGTTGTCCAGAAGCCTCAACATCAAGATCAATACCCGCTAATTCAATCTCACCGATTTTTTCTTCAGCTCTTGCAAAATTTCCAGAATAGACCGGATATTTTATCGTCAGCTTATCAACCAAACTGTCAGCAATCGCCTCAACACTTTCAACAGTCAATAGTTGCGTCCAAATACGTGAGAAAGTCGCTCCCCCCACCGAAAGCATAAATTTAGTTTCTGGATGAGCATGAGCATATTGCGTCCAAGTTTGGTAATTTGGCCATATTTGACTATTAGCACGCGGCACATCAGTTAAATAACCCGATACGCTCGTATCAACCCGATAATTACCATTTTCCAGTTTGATATCAGCAAATGATAAATTGACCACGGTAACTTTACTCTCTGCAAGCGGGGTCAGGGTATAGTTATTCCAACCTCCCCAATAAGCCACAAATTGAGTGTTTTGAGTGTTATAATTAATGACTAAATTTAATGGCTTATCTTTTTGTAATAAAAAGCCATTCAATGAAGACTCGGCAACATAAGTTTTACCATCGATCGTGAATGACACCGTATTCACTTGATACTGACGATTAATTGGCAAAGCTTGATGAGTGTCTTCACTTTCTTTAAGCTCTACACTAAATTGATTACCTTCACTGTCATTCAAGTTAATTTGGGCTGTTTTTCCCTCAGGTAATCCTATGGCGCTAATCACAACTTGCTCTGTCATGACTGGCGTTTCTTTATAGCTCACTCGCAAACGTACTTGTTGATTTTCTAAAATAGTTACTGGATTTTGATCAAGAAATTGAGCTTGATATTCCGCCCATTTTCCTGCAAGCGCGTCTGCCGTAAATAAATA
>NZ_MDTU01000001.1:154448-164198 GCF_001720395.1 Piscirickettsia litoralis | reverse complement strand
GCTTAAAACAACATCATTTAATGCTCACCGTGTTATATTTTAATATGGATATTCGGCAAATTTTAAATTCTCTTCAGGCATTGCCTCTGCAAGCTCTAAATCAACGGCCCCCATAAACGGGTATTTGCTGATAGGAAATTTGAATTGGCACACTTTGGCTTGAGTTTAATTGAATACGATTCGGCGTCGCAGTGCCCGTATATTCTCTCTGGTTGATAGTCAAAGGCTGAACAATAATGTCATAATCACCATAAGGCACCTGATTTAAGGTATACGTTTCACCCCATGAAAGAGTGTTAATGTCAGAGCTAAACTCATCACCAACAAGCTTAATTTGGGGAGTGCTCTGCCTTCCTCCATCTGGTGAAGATCCAGTAGTAAAGCTAATTTCTCCCTTTGGCAGCACCACAGGTGGCTGCTTACTTTCTGGATAAAAAGCCAGCTCTTCTACGATCAACCCAGGTGTTGCAGAAAACTGTAGCCTAATGCTTTGATTATGATCTAATACAGTTTTAGGCCGCCACCATTGATTTCCCTCAGGAAAAGTTAAAGGCAAAGAGACAGAATAGCCAGAACTATTCACTATACTTGTGAGTTGTGGCTGACTGGGGTAAGCCAATGGCCCAAAACTCCCCCAATAACTTCCTTGTAGCTTTTGACTCGATTGTAATTTAACTAAACCATCGCGTAAATCAACAGGTTGACTGCACTGGTTTGTTAATTTTATTTCTGGAGTCCAGCTATTCGCACTTGCTTCTAATTTAACACAGGGCAATGGCTTTGGACTTGCAGCATGATAAGCTGGCATCGCACTGATTAATAACGTTGATAAGCTCGCAATAAAGTAAGGCCGCATAATAATCCCTTAAATTGGCTACACGTACCTTGACTATTGACAACTAACCTTATCGCCAGCTTAAATTTAAAAAACTCAACTCATAAGTTATTATCTACCACAAGAAGAAACTGAATATTTCTTATAGATATTTTTTGAATAACCCATTATTATTTATATGCTTTAATGCATCTTGCACCATCTCAAAATACTCTTGAGGATATTTTTTTGAAACAACAGCATAATGATTATAAACCTTAAAATTAACTGGGAGAATTTTTAATTTATCTTCTAAATTATATTTTTTAATTGCATAAGATAATCCTAAGCTGTGATAATAAACAAAACGTGCATGCCCCTTTATTACTGCTTTCAACATTTTATCAACACTTCTCTCAGTAATAATGGTTAAATTTTTCTTTTTGCCTAGCAATAAATCGATGAGTTGCTGTATTTAACAAAGTAACTATTTTCCCTTGCTTTCCCAGTTTTTCAATCCCTGTAAATGATGCAACATTAACAGGATCATTTTTCCTGACGGCAAGCACATGACACACCGTATATAAAGGCGGGCTAATATAATTTAAAAATTTTAATCTGCTTTTATTTTTCCCAGCGCCTAAAAAAACATCTAACTGACCATACTCTAAACTTGCAAATATACGACCTATAGGCATAAAGTTGCCTTCACCTAGAAATCGAATTTTTGGGTTATATTCGGTTATTGCTCGCATAATCTCAATCTCTAACCCCTGCATATCGCCCGTATTATCTTTATAAAATTTAGGGGGTACTATCTTGTGCAGCGGTTCTAAGCTCAAAAGAAAAAACACTTGAAAAACAAGTACAAATTAAAGATAATAGACAATATCTAACAAAGTACATACCAGCCAACCATCAAATGATTTACTAAAACATATAGGCGATATCATCCTTTTTTTCCGCAAAAACAGGGTTTAAAATTGCTTCTTGTAAAAAATGGATCATTAATATATAAGGTTAATTATTGCACCTTTACTTTAACCATTAAAAACCTGATAAACACGAATTTATGTAGAATCAGCCAACTTTAAATAAAAATTTAGGAAAATATAAATGAAAAAGCTTATTATTCTATTTGCGATTATTCTCATTACGCTTATCCTTTATTACTATATTAAGCACTTCCCTATTTAATAACGCTCTGATTTAATTTGTTTTATTAATCAAAGTCGAGTTTTCATTGACATTAAATTTCAAACACCCTACCTTTTTATAACTTAACAGTAAGATAAACAAAGGTTAACCAATGCAGCAAATAAGAAAATCAACTTGTCACTGTGGCAGCGTTAAACTCGAAATTAGATTTGATAAGGGCCTTGAAAATATTCGTCGCTGTGACTGTTCATTATGCAGGCGTAAAGGTTATGTTATGGCTGCAGTTCCAACAAGCCACTTAAAAATAATTCAAGGTCGAGATCAGCTTTCCTGCTATCAGTGGAACACTAAAATAGCAAAGCACTACTTTTGCAAAAACTGTGGCATCCACACCCATCATCAAAGAAGAAGCAACCCAAATCAATACGGAATTAATATTGCCTGTATAGATAGTGTTAACCCTTATAAATATAAAGAAGTTCCAATTGGTAATGGAGAGCTTAATGACTCCTTACCTACCCTTTAAGTTAGAGGGCAAAACTATTTTCCCTCATTACTCATCTTGTTATTTGGCAGGTCAAGAACAAATCAATTCACTTTTCCTTTTAGGATTTCTAAAAATTCATAGACTTCAGGGTCAAGCTTTTTATCTTTATGGTAAACATAAGCATAATCACTGCTATATTTCTCTCGATCTACATCTAAAATAGATAATTCTTTTTTAGCAACTTGCTCTTTAATCGCAAACCAAGGTAATAGTGCCACTCCTAAGCCCGCAGAGACCGCTTTAATTATTGCACTACGCCCTTGAATATTAATTTGGTTATTTTTTGTCATACCGTAAGCTTCTTTAAATTCTTGCATGTGCTTTTTAAAATAATCTGATGTATCAATTTCAATAAAGACTTCATTTTCAAGATCAACTTTATTAATATTTTTTTTATTTTTTAACACATGATTATAACTTGCAACCAAGTAAATTGGTGTTGAAAATAACACATGGGACTTATACTCAGAGACAGTATCGAAATTAACCGCAAAATAAAGATCGAACTGATCACCCTGAATCACCTTGCGCATCTCATCATTCGAAATAACACTCATACTGACTTTTATCTTTGGATGAACTTTGACAAAATCAATCATTGTATCGACGATCAAGTCCTGTAAAGCAGGTAACACTGCTAAAGAAAAGCTTTTCTGTTTTGAAATATCACTTTCAATATTTTTTTTAAGAGTCTGAAACTGCCTAAGTAAGCTATCCACTTCTAAAAGCATTTTTTGGCCTCGAGTTGTCAATAATGTCCGCTTGCCTAGCTTTTCAAATACCTTAAAGCCGATTGCCTCCTCAAGGCTTTGGACATGTTTCGTCACTGCCGGTTGTGAGATATACAGCGCTTCTGCAGCACGATGAAAATTCAAATGCGTTGCAACCGACTGAAAAACTTGGAGTTGTTTAATAGTAAAGTTCATGAGAGCACCTTGATAATATTAAGTTATCATTTTAATGATAATAAGCGATTTAACATTATCAATAAAGATCATTACCATAAACAACATCAAAGCCACCATCTAATCATTGATATCTGAGCTTCTCTACAGTAACCACTAAAGGTAACGCCCATGAGTAAAGAAAAACGTTTTATCTACTCCATATACGCCATTTTTCTAATGGCCTATTTAACACTAACCTCAACCACGCCTATTTTGCTCACCATCAGTGTCAGCAGCCATATCCCCTTAACCCATTTGCAGCTTGGTGTTTCCATATTATTTTTACTATTTTCCTGCTCTTCAGTTCTATTAGGGCCAGTATCCGATTTTCTCGGCCGCCGTAATGTTCTCCTTGCAACACAATGCACGGGTATCATCGGATTAATCGTCTGTGCGTTTAGTGATTCTTTTGTTAGCATCAGCATTGGCCTTGCCATCATTGGCCTTGGCACAGGCGCTTACTCTGTGGTCGCCCGCTCTATCGTTAATCATACAATTAATGATCACCATACTTTATTTAAAATCTATAGTACTTTCTCCTTACTGATCATGTTAGGGCCTATCGTTTCAACTAAGCTTTCTATCGCTATCGCCAACTCCCTAGGTTGGCATGTTGTCTATATCGCATTATTTATCCTGGAGATTTTCGTTCTTCTTGCAACTTACCTTAATATTCATGAGCCAGATAAAGCATTTAAACCGAGTCGTATTTCTGTTTCTGGTATTGCCCAACAATTCATTTATTGTGCTAAACAACCTGTTTTTGTCAAAAATGCAATCCTAGTCGGACTTTTTTATCTGTGATACTCGGGCTATTCCTTGCTTTCGGCCCTGAGGTTTTCATCGACCACTTTCACCTAACAATTCACCAATATGGTAATATTGCCCTAGCACTTTGCATCGTTTACATACTCGGTAATTTTACCGCAAAGCATATCGGCAATCGCATCTGTAAAAGGCAGTTAAAGTTTACGGCCTTCTTTTTTGCTTTCCTTAGCACAGTTACACTAACGTTTAACTCTGCATTAAGCACCGTTTTAGCGAGTTTCATTGTCATCAGCTTCGCTTCAGGAATTCTTACACCGATGGGCACTCATGGCGGCATGACAGTCATCAAACAGCACTTTGGGACTGCCGCTGCAATGTATACCGCACTATTTTCTATATTCTCAGCATGCTGGTCTTATCTGCATGCAATACTCAATGCCAGCCCATTAACGCTGATTACCAGCATCCTTTGGCTTGCTATTCTCTTCTGTGGCATCTTCGAATACTTTCTTCCGGATCAACAACCCACAGCCAAAAAAACAACAAAAGCCGTACTCGCTCCTCATCAGTCATGCTTAATCAAACAAAAAGAGGGCTAAAATATCATAGCCCCACCAACCACCTCATCCGCATATAACACACTGATAATTAACAAAAAAATATTAAAACAACTACCCTTATCATAGTCTTATATTTTGTATATGGAATTATTAGCTCTAACTTGCCCCCTAAAACCAAAGGCTGTACTGAACTTAACACGATCAGAGTAAGGAGCTTTGTACAATAACCATTAAAACATCGGTAAAATTCTAATAAAAACATGCAATAATCTCAGCCAAAAGAAAATCACTTGTCTTTCGTAAAGAAACAATTAAAATGGACCCAAACAGTTAAGTTAAAGCGGTCAACTCGTTTTCAAAACAATGAAAGGATAGTAACTATGATGCTGTGTATGCGTGTTACCAAATCGCCTGAAAGTGAAATCGGCTTCAGCCATTACAAAGAATTTTCAGGCCAAGGTGGTGTGGTTGGGCGCTCTGAACGCTGCGACTGGTGGCTGCCAGATAGAAGCAATATTATTTCTAACCAGCACATGTTCATCCGCTATCAAGACAGTCAGTTTTATGTTGTTGATAACAGCACCAATGGCACCTCTCTTGGCAATGAAGAAAAAGATGCATTAATTCCAGGTAAACCCTATTTGCTCGCCGAAGGCAACGAAATCGCGATTGGTGAATACATTATCAGTATTGAAAAAATTATTAACAACGAAGAAAAACTAGAATCCAAGCCTGACTCTTCAGTCAGCTCTAACCTTGAAGGTGAACTGCCTTTTTTAAATCCACATGCTGAAACTGACCTTGAACGACTCATTCAAAATGAACAAACCGCCACGCCACGACAACCGAATACACAAATACTTGAAGATAAGTTTAATGCCTGGGCCAACCCTGTACCACCACTTCAGCCAAAACCAGAAACCCAGCCACCACAACCTTCACGCTTTGCACCCTTTGAAGCTGCAACACTAGGACAGCCTCAAGAATCTGGTCAAGCGGTACAAGAAGCAGTCAGGCCACAGCCCCAATTTAATCGCTTTTCCCAAGAGCCAGCAAAAACACCGATAGAGCCAAAACCCTTCACCGGATTTCAACCCCAAGAGCCTGTACGACAACAAGCAACTCGGCAACCATCACCTGCTCAGAATAATACGAAAGCTGCTGAGTCTAAAGTTACTGCTATGCCGATACAAAATAGTGCAGATCAATCCAATTTTCTCAACGCATTAATCCAACGCTTTGGCCTTAGCCAAGACGCGCTATATGCACTCGGTGAAGAGCAAGTTATTAACATCATGGCCGACTTGCTCGAGGGTACCTTAGAAGGCTTTATCGAACTACTCATCGCGCGTGCAAAAATAAAAAATGATTTAAATGTCGATATGACAATGATTCAAAGCGAAGAAAACAATATTCTTAAACACTCCGTGCATGCTAAACAAGCCATCTCACTCTTTTTGCAGCCTCAAAGTGATTCGTTCTTAGCGGCAAAGCCTGCAATCAAGGATGCAGTCAAAGATATCAAACAGCATCAACGCGCTTTATTTGAAGCGGTAAGAAAAGCATTGCACTCTACCCTCAACTCCGTTGATCCTCTGACCATTGAAAGGCAAGTCTCTGAGAGCAAACGTTACTTCTTCCCGGGTAAAAAACTACAAGGCAGATTGCTGGAAAGACTACAGTAAACGCTTTCAGAATTTGCAGCGCAACGAAGGAGACCTTCTCTATGAGCAGTTCCTAGATTACTTTGCCGATAACTACCGGGAAAAAACTCAGAACTAGTTAAAGTCGCAACCTAAAAACAAACCTATACAACAAAATTATTAAAAACAATAATTAATAAAGGCCCTATTATGCTGTTAAATACAAACCGATCACTCTAACTGTGCTTGCTGTGAGCTTACCGACAATTGGCCTCTCAGCAACAACGGCTGTTCCCCAATTTAAGTCACAAGCAGAAGAAACTGCTTATATTCAAAAACTACTTGAGAAAAACAAAGCACAAGAACAAAAAATACAGGCGCAAAGTCAGCAAATTCAAGCGCTAAACCAAAAAAACAAGCCCAGCTGTCGAGCAACAAACCAACCCAAACTAGCGCTAAACAACCGCTATCATTAACACGCCCGCAAACAATGCCGCTTCCATCAAATCCAGGCACTACAGACACAGGCAAACCGCTAACAACAAAAGAGACTAAGCCCAAATCACCCTTTTTTCAATTTAACTCTCCGGTTCCAATTGACTTTAGTGGTTTTGCAACCGCAGGTGCAGGCATTAGCTCTAGCCCTCAACCTTATCAGGCGATGGAAATCGGCAACATTGATAACCAATTGCGCTTAAATAATGTCCAGCTTGGTTTACAAATGAATGCTCACATCACCGACAACTTATCCGCGGTCGGTCAGCTAGTCGCGAACAACGCCTCACAGAACAATGGTGAATTTAAAGTCAAGCCTGATTGGGCCTTTTTAGACTACAAATTTGATGATAATTGGAGCGTCTCTGTTGGCCGTATGCGCATTCCAATCTATTTATACTCTTCAAATTTCTATGTCGGTACGAGTTACCCTTGGGTTTCACCGCCTGCAGAAGTCTATAACTTGATGCCAATTTATAACTTTAATGGCGCGCAAATCACCTGGAATACACCACTTGGGCAAAGCGCCTGGTCAGTCAACACAAAGCTTTATGGCGGCTATATCGATGACACGGTAAACATTCCCCTCGGCCCATCGACCTTAACCAGTCATGATGCAATTGGTTTTGATACACGCTTAACCAACAATATCTTCACTTTTAACCTCGCCGCCATGCATATGCGCTTTGATATCTCACCCTTCCCACAAACTGGCACAGGGATTAACGACTCGTATGGTAACCTCATGACAGCAGGTGCGGCAGTTAACTATAATAACTTCTTCTCCATTCTTGAAGGCGGTATCCGTAACGTTGCTTATGAAATTCCATCCAACCAATCCGCTTACATCACCTTTGGTTACAACATTCATAAGTGGCAGCCCTCAATTACTTTCGCAGCCTTAAGAACTTCAGCACGTGCTAACCGCCCAGCGAGCTACACAACCCCTGACGGTCAACAAGTCGACATCATGAATACCCAACAAAACTCCGTGACCGTCGACCTAAAATATCACTTAAGGCCCAATGTCACGTTAACGCTTGAAGATGAGTATGTCCATCCATTAGATGGTTCCTTCGGTTTCTTCTCCGGCTTTAGAAACGGCAATAGCTTCCAGGTTTCTTCTTTACCTGGTGACGTCAACATTATTCGAGCGAGTATTAGCGCGGCTTTCTAATGAAAAATTTTAAAAAGCAACTTTTAAAACTCACTCTAATCAGCCTTGTTACTATGTGCCCAAGCCTTTGGGCACAAAGCTACGAGATCATTGTAAACCCACTGAACCAAATGCAGCCTCTTTCTAAGGCAGTATTACGGCAGCTCTTTTTAAAACAACGAACGATCAGAGGTTATCAACTCAACGCCGCTGACAACAAAGAAGAGTTTAACCTTCAACCTATTGATAACCAGAGTGACAATACTTACGAAGGGTTTTATTTAACACTGATGGGTTGGGGGCTTTCTCAAATTAATACATACTGGAATGACAAACGCTTTTCTGGCTCTAGCCTAACTCCCCAGCTATTAGAAAGCACAAGTCAAGTCATTCGCTACGTCGCCACCCACAAAAACGCTATTTCCTACATCCCTGTTGAAGATGATAGCAATGAAATCCGCGCCCTACAGGTGATCACAAGCTAATTAACCTAATCGTGGGCGCTAGTTATTACAGTTTCCCTTTGAGGAAAAAACTTAAGTCAACACGCCCATTCACTAAGGGTGGGCACCAAAAGTTACAGGTAAAGAGTACTGTTGAGAACTGAAATAAGCCATCAAGAACACCATCTTCTCCCCCTGTCATGCGGTTTAATTGCGCACTGAAAGGGTAAAATGAGCGAGCAAAGCAGGAAAACATCAACCCACCTTCTAGCTGATCATTGACCCAAGGCATCGACCTTCGCCACATAAAAGCTTCGGGTGAAAAACTCTCTTGTGCCGTACGCTTCACATGCGCAAACGACGGGTTATCTTTAAACTCACGGTTATCGTCAAGGCTTCGACCAATGAGTTTTTCTTTATCACCTTGGCTCGCAGAGCTTAACCAATCGAACTGATGTTGCCATTTTTGTAATGTCCAACAACTCCCACCTTGTAAAATTTGATTATTATTCTGGACAATTGCAGCGATCAGCTTGTCATCACCCTCTGGATTTTCGGTACCATCTTCAAAACCCGATAAATCATGATTGATTTGCTTATCATTTTCTTTTTTCTCTAGATAAGTAATCCCACGCACACATTCTTTTAAGCTAAACGCAGGAGAAAGCTCGGCAACAATTTTTTTAGCACGATGAAACAAGACACCTTCATCTCTTTCTCTAAGCCACAAGGCAAGATCATAAGCCCCTGCTGGCACAAGTTTACTTTGCTCTCCTGTAGCTTGATACGCTTCAAATGGGATATTATTAACGCCAGCCTTGGCAAAAAGCGCTTTTCCCACCCCCAGCACCACCTTTTGGCCATCTGTAGTTTGCTCCAAGACAGCTAAGGCCTCAGGTAAATGCTCTGCATCATCCAGTGAAAATAGTAAGTAGTAACTACAGGGTGGAATATCGTCTGTAATACCCGATTGATGTGTATTTGCTGCTGCCATTATATTGATGCCATTTCATTATTAATATTAGACACATTAGAGCAGTATAATTTAGTTTCTTCAAGAGCAAGAGGCAGCTTCTCTTAACATTAAAGACATAGAAATATCACTATCAGGCAAATTGAAGTCACTTAGAATCTGATAGCCTTTTTTCATATGTATCTGCTGAGAAGAGTGACTGGAAGAGCCTGATGATGTCTCTAAACAACAAGGCACACAGGGGAG
>NZ_MDTU01000001.1:152741-154423 GCF_001720395.1 Piscirickettsia litoralis | reverse complement strand
CAATCTCAAAATGTTCTCACCATTAAAGCATCAGCAAAGCCTCGCTCCCGGTGGGCCGGATGAGTCCCCAAAAGCCAACAATATAAATATGGCCGATCGGGTAATTCTTTTGACCGAACTCGCTTCGACAATTTATCATAAGCCATTAAGCGATCAAATGCAGGTTTGCCCAAGACCCCCGGCGCTTTCATCATTCCAGAGCGCATCATGCGCCAAAACGAAAAACTAATATCCCCTGGTTTTTTACGCAAAGCCACAGCTTCAAAATTCTCAGTCCGTAGCGCATAGCCATAATGAATACAATACTGTATGCACAACTTATAAAATTTTTGAGACTTTTGCAGATAATCTTCCTGACTGCCAAAAACCCACAACATAAAAGGATCTTGCTCAAAAGCGACACTAAGAATCTCTGCGGCTCCAGAAGCTTCAGTCTCGGTTATATTGCAAACGTTCATCTAGCCTCCTAAAGTAATTTCAACAAGTTATACTACAACAGGCACTTGATAAAGACGATAAAGCAAACGTGATGCACGTCCCACACTTAAGCCTGTAAATAACCCCGCCGTTGCTAAAAGTACAACGGTAAAGCCGATATTATGAATAATCTCAGGATGTGCTGCCAACTGATAACCCAACGCATACTTAACAACAAATGCACACAGCACCATAATAAGCACATAGGCACTGCCCGGTAAATTTAATGTCTTATTTTTTAAATCAACACTCACTCGCTCTAACGGCGTCACCATATAGGCAATTGCTCCACCAACACAGCCACCAATCAACCATAAGCCCAAGGTCTCAAAAATAGGTTGAGTCGAAAGAAACAATGTATGAACAGAAAAGGCTAGAAAAACGAGCGGCAATAGCATTAAGCCCTTTAATGATGCTGTCGAAGGTTTTAGCGCTTTAATTCCACGTCTTACTAAGATCACAAATAACACAAACACCCACCAAGGTGTATGACTGATTGCTTGTACCACAGTTTCCATATTAATTACCTTTACTCTTCTTTTCTAAACGAATTAAACTACGCTCACACCATGCTAAGCGCGCCTCCAACATGCTCAAGCCATAATCGAGTGTAATCAACCAATAGTCCGCTTCTGCATCACCTTGCCACTTTGTTTCAACCTGCTGCTTTACGTTTTTTAAAAATTCTATTTTTTCTTTCATGTTATTTTGGTCTGTTTTTAAGTGATTAATCAAAGAATTTTGCTTAGCATAGCGACCGAAATAAAGTTTCAAGAGCAACACATGACGAAATGGTGCTTGGACAACAGGCTCTTCTAACCAAGCCTCAAAACGCTGCAGGCCCTTTTCTGTAATCTGGTAACAACGACGTTCACGGCCACCACAAGCTTGATCCTTTTCAAGCTCAGAGATTAAGCCTTCACCCAACATTTTATTGAGCGTTGGATACAGATGCCCCATGCTCTCTTGCCAAAAATGCCCTGTACTTTCTTCAGCCAGCTTCCTAATGTCATAGCCTGACATCGGCCCTTGGCTCAATAAATGACCTAAAATAGCAAACTGACTGTGGTTGACCTTCTTCATGAATCTCTCAAATATATCTCAACAATATATCTGTATGATATATGAAATTAGATTCGAGTCAAGCTTGCTTACACAGAGAGTTACTACACTTTAATCTTAAATCTTAAGACACAAGTTCTATT
>NZ_MDTU01000001.1:147665-150002 GCF_001720395.1 Piscirickettsia litoralis | reverse complement strand
CATTCATTGCAAACATTGCTTTACAGTGTTATTAAAAGAGTTCATAAACTCACGATTTTCTTTAATATAATTATGAGAAACATATAGCCCCATTGGCTTATGAAGCACTTTTATTTCCTCAACCTGGTTCAAAATACCTAAATTTTTTAATGATTTCCTAATAGCAATATTACTGCCCAAAAATAGCATCGACCTTTTTCTGTCCTTAAGTCACTCACCAAATAGTCTACTCTTTCAGGCGGATGATAAGTGGTTTTATAGCCGTTATTTTCTAACCAACGCTGTGAATTAGACTTTTCCCAACTTGAGACCTTAAATTTTTTTGATTCCAAATCTTTTTTAGATATATTTTTAGACTTTAAAGTAAACCAGCTCCAATATTGATCAACAAAACGATAGGTCAATGTGGCGTATTTATCTCTCGCATTGTTATGACTCGCAGCAAAAAAGCCATCTGCATAACCTGATTTTACATAATGCTGCGCTCTTGACCAGGAGACAACTTCAATATCATATGGTTGCTTCATAAGCGAAAAATGTGCATTTAAGAGTTTTAATTGCCGGCCCCGTTAGCTTGCCATCATCAAAATAATGGAATGGAGGCCTATCATCCATAGTCAGCTTAATAGGCACACCATTAGCATGACTTAAACCTGATGTAACAAACAGCAATGTTGCACACAGAAAATACTTCATTTCAAACCAGCTAATAAATTAAGATAATAATTAATATAAATATAGCTATGTTTGTCAGTTGATTCGCCTCTGTACCACAAAGAAAAGCTCTCTAAGTATAACTATTTTGAATTATAAGTGTTTTTTCACGGTCTTATTTCTTATTAGAGTAAGTTACAATCAACCAGAGCTCCTCAGCGCTAATGATCACTTTTAATTACTTCCATAAAGCTAATTATACCGCCTTCGGGTTCATTCACCCACGGCTTTAGCCGTGGTGCTCTGTCTGCGACCACATAGCCAGAACTAATTACCAAGCGAAGGAGCACTTTCACAACCAGGGCCTGTGGGGGAACCTAGGTGATCAAAAAAAGGGGTCGACCCTACTCCGCTTTCATTTCTTGAATCTATTATCTGCCTGATATCCTCATTTTTGATCGAATCTGGAGATATTATACCCTGAGCTAAGCCAGAAGCATGTTGAGCATGCTTTGCAAGAAACTCCCAGTTATCCTGGGTATTTAACTTTTCACGACGCAGTGCCTTTATACCTTGAGTTAATTCAGAGGCGTACTGAGCTTGGCCTGCAAAAAGCCGCCTGTTGTCCGATGTATTTAGCCCTGCTTTTTGTAGAGCACATATACCCAAAGCTAAGTCAGAAGCGTGCTGAGCATACTCTGCAAGAAGCTCTTTGTTGTCCTTAGTATATAACCCCTCCCCTTTTTGAAGTAGAATATCCATACCACCAACTAACTCAGAAGTATGTTGTGGACTCCTTGCAAGAAGCTCCCTGTTGGCCCGTGTATTGTCCCCCATTTCTTCCAGTTTACATATACTCCAAGCTAATTCAGTGGCGTGTTGAGCATGCTCTGCAAGAAACTGTATCTCGACCGGTCTATTTAACCCTTCATCTCGCAGAATACATATACCATCAGCTAACTCAGAAGCATGTTGAGCTTGGCCTACAAGAAGCTCCCAATTATCCTGATCACTTAACCTCCACCTATTGTGCAATGTCTCTATACCTTGAGTTAATTCAGCAGCATGTTGAGCTTGACCTGCAAGAAGCTGCCTGTTGTCCGGTGTATCTAACCTTGCCTTTTTCAGAGCACATATACACTTAACCAAGTCAAAAGCATGTTGAATATGGTCTGCAAGAAGCTGCCAGCTGCCCTGCATATTTACCCCCCCCTCGGATCTGTAGACTTAGAGCGCGATCTAATTCAAAAGCATGTTGGGGTTGGCTTGCAAGAAGCTGCCTAAACATCCTGTTGTCCTGGTCATTTAAACTCGCACCATCCAGCGACATTATAGCAAAAGCTAATCGCTCAGCGTGTTGAGGATGACCTCTAAGAAGCTGCCTGTTTTCCTCAGTATATAACCCACTCGCTACCAGATGATTCATACCCGCAGATAATTCAGAGTCGTCCTCAATGTCGTCTAATTCACGACTGGCTAATGGAAAAGTCTGCTCTTGTTTTCCCTCGAATATGTCAATAAATCTATCTTCATCCGGCGCATCTTCCTTATGCTCTAACGTAAAGGCGCCATCCTCATTAGTCTCCTTGGATTTTTCTTTTAATTGTTTATATTCCTCAAATGTTAGTGGATAATAAGTTTCTTTTCTTGTAATCGGACATTTGTCTAGGTGTTGGAAAGCTT
>NZ_MDTU01000001.1:141698-143579 GCF_001720395.1 Piscirickettsia litoralis | reverse complement strand
GCTTTACACCCAGGTTATCAGCCATGTTGTTTGGCTCTATCATCGTTTTAGCTTGAGCTATCGTGATATTGAAGAAATGATGGCAAAGCGTGGATTGAAAGTGAGCTATGAAAGCATTAGACGTTGGTGTAAAAAGCTTGCTCGGCCCCTGACTCAACGACTGCGCAAGAAAGAAGTGAGACGATCTGATAAATGGCACCTAGGTGAGATGACCATCAAAATTAATGGTGACAAGTATGTGTTATGGCGTGCCGTAGACAGTGAAGGCGATGAGCTGGATATTTTAATTCAGAAGCGAAAAAGTAAAAAGTCAGCGATGCGATTTTTGAAACGAATATTAGGATCAAATCCCACCCACGTGTGATTGTGACGGATAAATTGCGTAGCTATAATCAGCCGATTAAAAAGTGCTGCTCTAACGCTGATCATCGCAAGCACAAGGGCCTCAATAACCGCATTGAGAATGCCCATCAACCAACCCGCCGTCGTGAGAAATCACTGATCAAAATGAAGTCGACAAACTCGGCTCAAAAAATGCTGAAGTTGATGGGAGTCACCCGTCATTTTTTTGCTGTGGGTGTAGGTCGTTATCGCAATCCTGTACCAATCAGGAAAGAAAAGCTAAATCAGGCTTTCAAAGTTGGAGTGATGTTACTGCACAGATTCTTTGTGCCTAAAGTAAGGCAATATAACATTTCATTTGGTGTTTTGAAAATAACGTGACGGTGCCGTTTCAAATATTAAAAATTAATGATAAGAGGGGAGCATGTTGTTGAGCTCCATAGACATCAGAATCGCCAACTGAGCCTGAACTTATTGATCTGTCTATTACAAACTTGATGGCACAGGCTGGATCGAAATAAGTAATATCGCTTATTTTGCTTATCGGGACATTAAAAGCCAATGAAATCAATTTTTGTGAAATTAATTTATCTTTTTTAAAAACTTTATATATCTGTCTATCTATAAAAATAATATCAAATGTTAATTGGAAAGGGCTACAATTTTTTGATCTAATCACTTTTGCCAAATCAGATAAATTTTTCATAGTTGAACCTCTCTCATTTTAAATATTTTTTGATCTTCTATATTAATTAAGTGATAGATATTAAATTCATAAACAGGACCAGCTTTGATATCTGAAGGAGAAAAAGGAAAAGCAAGGTTACCTGCTGTAGCAACACGATTTGGGTAACCAAAGTGTAATAACGTTGACCTTGCTAAGCTGCAGATTACATCAGAATTTTTCTGATTTGATGAAACAGCCTCAATTAGAAGGCACAATTCATGAGGATGCGGTTGTTTATTAGGCTCTAAGTCTCTCATTACGCCATTTATTCCATATGTATGAAAAATAAGCTGATAATCAAACTTATTAGATTTAACTAGCTCATCAACTTTTATCTTAACCTTTTGGATGATTTCTTCAATTTGCTCGATCATTATCGAGTCACGAATGCCCGCAATTGATATAGTACGATATCCAACCAAACGGGCACCTTCTAGCTTCACAGAATAGTCTGTTTCAACAAACTGCGTTCCTGCTACTTCAACGATACCATTTTCAAGCTGTTTAAAGCTAACATTTTTTCAAATCCAAATAACCCCCAGGGCCAGGGAGATTGTATGGGTCAGACTTTTCATATAACGAGTGTGCAGCAACAGACTCAGGGGTAAAAGTACGCTCTTCACTGAGAGGAATGAGCTCAAAAGTATCTTCTTTAATAACTCCAAGTGCACAGTCAGCCCCGGATCCGGGGGTTGCTGCAATAGCTGCACACTCTAGGATTTTGCCACAATGATAAGACAAACCGGGGTCAAAGCCTTGCATAATAGGGAGAGCAGCAAATGCACTTGGGTCGTAGGTTCGACCAGCTAAAA
>NZ_MDTU01000001.1:131868-141309 GCF_001720395.1 Piscirickettsia litoralis | reverse complement strand
GAGGTTTTAAGTTACTAAGCGGGAAGATTGATTCTTTCTATTTTTTATAAATATATTCTTTTTCTATATCTGCTGAAATTAGGGCAATTTTTGCATTTAAATTCAATTCAAAAAGAACCTCTTTTACTATGTTATAACACCAATCTAGATGTGGCTGTGCTCCAGCTCCACCACAAGAGCCAATAACGACTGGAATTTTTTTGGGTATAGCTTCCTTGAGAATGCAGCTTAAATCATTTTTAACAGCAATCCTGCTTGTGAAAGAGTCACCTGACCCTAAGTAGTAAGGCTCTGGGTCAACAGAGCCTCCATCCACAGCAATTAAGTCTGGATTGTAACTAATGCCTTTTTCAAAAGATGCTTCAGGAAATCCATAACCTAAAATTGCAGTGGGTGAAAGTATCTTGAACTCATTTTTACTTCCCATCATAAATACCTTAATATTCAAAATAACATTCATTCCGCTGGAGATATAATCTTAACCCGAAAAGATAGATACCTTCTTACACAGTTTCAACTATCGACTCACATTCAACAGGAGCATGATAATCACTTCAATACCTGAACTGCAAAACCATTATACACTAAGCTACCATCAAATAAATAGCGGTAATGTACCTATTTGATTGATATCATATAATTCCAGAGCACCGTCACGTTATTTTCAAAACCTATATTTATACCCGTGAATTAATGTGACGGTACCCTTAATTTTTATTGTAAAAACCTATCGCAAAATCTCTAAATGTTTTGCTTGCAGGCGATAATAGCTTTTTATTACGATGCACCAGGCATACATCAGACGAGATAGGAAACCCTTTAATATTTAATTTTTGATAGTAAACACCCTCAAATTCACTTTCTAAGGTTATATCAGATACAACAGCAAGCCCCATGTTGTTATATACGGCATATTTTACAGAATAACCATTATTAATATTAATTAGTCTAGTATTTACTTTACTAAACATTTTTTCAAAAATCGTTCTCGAATTAGAGTATATATCTGTAACGATGAATGTTTCACCATCCAAAGCAGAAACTGGAATAATTTTCTTTTTATTAGAGTAATTCAAATAATTTATAGGTGCAATCACCCATGTTTTATAACTAAACAGTACAATAGACTCTAGTGCTGTCTTTGCCGGTGGCGTTCCCATAATACATATATCACTCTTATTATCTTGCAATAATTTTAATTGTGCGATTCTATCCTCTAAAATAATTTCTAACTCAATCAATGGGTACTTTTTATTAAACGCGCTAATAAGCCGCATTAGTTGGATCTGAGCTGCAGCAGGAATAGAAATAGTAAGCTGTCCTGCTTCAATATTTTTAAGACTATTAACTAAGTAGCCAAAATTATCAACTTCAGACTGAATCGCATCCACTTTTTCAAGTAGTGTTCTGGCTGCATCTGTCATCACCAACTGCTTGCCGACCATCTCAAATAGCTTCAAATCTATTTGTTCTTCTAGATTTTTAATCTGTGTTGAGACAGCAGGTTGCGATAAATGTAATACACCCGCAGCATGTGTAAAGCTTAAATATTTCGCAACACATTTAAAAATCTCTAATTGTCTTAAACTAATATGCATATACTTAATACTCACCACTCACTATTTGAGTTTGGACTTGATCTTAGGCTAACCTAACTTGCGTTACAGTTTCACCCCACTCTACCATAAATTAATTTTATATACAGCATAGTATAAAATAATTTTTAATTTTAGTAAAAACAAGAGATAATAAAGCAACCAGGATTCAATATTTTACTCAACCATTTATTTTTATGATTAATTTCATAAAAATGATTAACCCATATAGAAAAAATTAAGTACAAGTGAGATTATTAATGAAAATAAATAAACTAGTTTATATTTATTTAACAAATTTTATGGGGTATGCAGCCATTAACTCTGCTGTGCCACTTGCAGCAACATTAAGCTCACACTTAAACATCGCAACAGTCTCAATATTAAAAGCCTGCGCACTCGGTTATTTGTTCTTTGCAATTACAGCAATCATCAGCTCAATCAATGACCTAATAGGCACAAAGAAAACATTACTTATTGCAAATATTTTTAGCCTAATTGGCCTGATATTAATGGTCTTTTCAAACGATATTATTAGCGTTTATATCAGCATGGTTTTAATCGGTGCAGGCTGTGGATTTTATTCACCTACAAGCCGTACATTAATTAAGAATATCACGCTATCTAATAATTTATTGAAAAAAAGATTTAGTATCTACACTATGATTAATACAATAGGCTGCACCTCAGGAGTATTTTTGGGGCATATATTTATAAATATTAATTATAAAGTTTTGTTTATTATCTATGCTATTATTATCGCTGTTTTACTAGTTCACTTTATCAGCTATGATGGCCACTACACAGCAAACAATAATACCAGTAATAATGACACTAGTTTTATATATAAAATATTCTCTCCAATCAGATATTGCCTCACAAATTATAATTTCATGTTAAATACAATTGCTATTGGGTTTATCTATGCCTTATTTTTCTTTGCACTTTATGTGACAGGCTCTGGGTTTCTCAATAGAATTTCAGCAAATGTCTTTAATTTAATAATACCTTTTTATTTTGCATTACTTTACATTATCGGCAGTAGTGCATACATGGCACTCCATCATAAAATAGGTAAATTAAAGCCAACACTAACATTAGGGTTATTTATTCTTGTTTTTTCTATTGGAATTTATCAATTTAATTGTTATTTATTAGATATTATATTATTTTCAATTACTATCATTCTATGTGGCATTTTAGTGCCACTGTATACATCACATGGCTCTTTAAGCTTAATGAAATATCAAGGAACAGGTTCGGCACTTTATGTCTTTGCTGCATCCATATGCACATCACTTTATTCAAGCATTTTTTCTACTTTACATTATAATAAAAATTTTATGGTAATCTGTTATGTCATTACAGGCGCAATACTAATTTTATTAAGCATTGCCTATAGAGCTTTTCAACCAAAAACCAGGAATTTATTCTACTAATTAGCTTGCTAGACTTTCATAGGGCACCGTCACATTAATTCACAGGTATAGAAAATAACAAGGCTCACCATGCTTTCGCACCCACCCAAAGGTCATCGTTTCTCTGCCCAGATTATCAGCTATGTCGTTTGGCTCTATCATCGTTTTAGCTTAAGCTATCGTGATATTGAGGAGATGATGGCAGAACAGGGATTGATGAGATGACCGTAAAATTAATGGTGATAAGTATGTGTTGTGGCGTGCGGTAGACAGCGGTGGCTATGAGCTGGATATTTTTATTCAGAAACGCAAAAATAAAAAATCGGCGATGCGTTTTTTAAAACGAATATTGGGGTCAAACCCCGCACCCCGCACCCCGCACCCCGCACCCCGCACCCCGTGTGATTGTGACGGATAAATTGCGTAGCTACAATCAACCGATTAAAAAGTGCTTCCCTAATGCTGATCACCGAAAACACAAAGGTCTCAACAACCGTGTTGAAAATACCCACCAACCAACACGTCGCCGAGAGAAATCATTAATCAAAATGAAGTCAACAAACTCGGCTCAAAAAATGCGGAAGCTGATGGGAGTCACTCGTCATTTTTTTGCTGTGGATGTGGGTCGTTATCGCAATCCTGTATCAATCAGGAAAGAAAAGCTAAATCAGACTTTTCAAAGTTGGAATGATGTTGCTGCACAGGTTCTTTGTGCCTAAAGTCAAGCAATATACATTTCACTTGGTGTTTTGAAGATAACCTGACGATGCCGACGGTGCCAGTTTAAACTCTAGAGACGTCGGCGCGACAAATTCCATTGCAATGCCAGTAACCGGGTGTTTAAAATGCAGGCGATGTGCATGCAACTGTAAGCGCTTTGCCATCGTCAGTGCAGGCTCCGGGGCATAAAAGTCATCACCTAGCAGAGGATGGCCAATCTCTTTCATATGCATCCGCAATTGATGAGAGCGCCCGGTAATCGGCGTTAACTCGACATAAGTATAATCTTGTTGTCGAGCAAGCACTTGCCAATGGGTAATCGCTTCTTTGCCTTGCTCAAAACATACTTTTTGTTTAGGACGGTTTGGCCAATCTTTAATCAAAGGCAGGTTCACCGTCCCTGTATCTTGCTTTATCTGGCCATAAGCCAACGCCAAGTAGCATTTACCGACTTCACGTTCACGAAATTGACGATTCATCTCACGATGACTTTGTGCTGTAAGAGCCATCACCATCACCCCTGATGTTGCACAATCCAAGCGATGAACAACTCGTGCAGTTGGCAATACAGACTGTACTCGCGTTGCCATACTATCCCAACGCTCAGCCAACACCCCAGGTACTGAAAGTAAGCCACTTGGTTTATCAACAACAATAATCTCGTCATCACGATATAAAATACTTAAAAACTTGCGGCTCATACTAACTTCATCTTTCTTGCAATCTCTGCTGCCATCTTAATTCCCACAGCAGCATCCATGACATGTTTGTTCATTAGCAGTTTTTCAAAATCGGCAAGCGACTTCGCCGATACCATTTGGGCCCGTGCTTCTAAGCTCCGCTCCGGGTTTAAGCCCTCTGGTGCAAGTGCCGGCGCTTCCAACAGCACTTGCTGCATCAACGCTAGGCTATTCACCACGCATCTCCCAGCGCCATGCATGTTCAATAATTGTCTTTAAATCAGCGAACTTCGGCTGCCAACCCAGCTCTTTTTCAGCCAATGTTGCATCGGCAATCAGCCGTGCTGGATCACCTTCACGACGCTCAGCATCAACAACTTTAATCTTTCTGCCGGTCACGTTCGCGGCCGCTTCTATCACCTGTTGTACCGAAAACCCTTGGCCATTACCCAAATTATACCGAGCGCTCTTTCGTGTTTTCATCATATGTGTTAATGCCAATAAATGGGCATCACATAAATCACTAACATGGACATAATCACGCAAGCAGGTGCCATCTGGCGTGTCATAATCTCGACCAAATACAGAAATACTCTCACGCTTACCTGCCGCTGTCTGCAAAATCAACGGAATCAGGTGTGTTTCAGGATCATGACACTCGCCCGTGCGTCCTTTAGCATCTGCCCCGGCAGCATTGAAATAACGTAAACAGGTCGATTTTAGTCCATAAGCTGCATCATAATCATCTAGAATCTGCTCTAACATCCATTTGCTACGACCATAGGGGTTCACTGGCGCCTTCGGGTGCTCTACGTCTATCGGCGTATACTGAGGTTCTCCATAAACAGCCGCTGTCGATGAAAAGATAAAATTTAAGATACCATGATCTCGCATTGTATCCAGCAAACTTAACGTTTTCACAACATTGTTATCATAATACATCGCTGGTTTTTGCACCGACTCGCCCACTTGAATAAAAGCGGCAAAGTGCATCACTGCATCAAATTGATACTGCTTAAATAACTGGCTTAATAGTGCACGATCCCCCAGATCACCTTGAACCAGATCACAGTTTTCAATGGCCTCTTTATGCCCTGAAGAAAGGTCATCTAAAACAACAACATGAATACCTGCTTGCTGCAAGCACAGCACCATATGAGAGCCTATATACCCTGCACCACCAACGACTAAAACTGACTTCATCACTTTTCCCAAGATTTACTCAACTTCAATACTAAACT
The DNA here is from genome assembly GCF_001720395.1 of Piscirickettsia litoralis. Lineage (NCBI taxonomy): Bacteria > Pseudomonadati > Pseudomonadota > Gammaproteobacteria > Thiotrichales > Piscirickettsiaceae > Piscirickettsia > Piscirickettsia litoralis. Next base: position 135,655 of record NZ_MDTU01000001.1, on the reverse strand, counting down.
AAGGGGCTATCATACCGAAAAACAGTGTTAATTGCAGCAGCTTATAAAAAGTAGCCGCTTGCCAAAAACTGCCAAATAAACCAATTAATCACTTCAACTGCGATACAAAGCAGCTAAGCTTAAAGATAACAACGGCTCTCGAAAAAAATGACACATGAAAAATTTAATGCGATTGGTAGCCGCTTTTTTGGTTATTTTAGTCAGCCATCAAAGCCACTCTATTGAAAAAATTTGAAATTTATACTGAGGAATTTCCTCCATATAATTACACCACTAATAACGGTAAAGTTTTGACCGGCTGTGCTGTAGATTTATTAACGGCTGTGTTCAAAACAATAGGAGCCCCCCAGAGCCTACACGCTATCAAAGTTTACCCTTGGGCTCGTGGTTATGTGCTCGCACAAAAGCCTGGCCTTAAAAACATGATATTCTCTACAACAAAAACAGATGAGCGCTTATCACTCTTCAAGTGGGTTGGCCCTATTGACGATCACTCGATCGTCCTCTTTGCTAAAAAAGACTCGAAAATCAATATATTTAATAAAAAGACCTTGAAAAATTATCGCTATGCATCAATTCGCAATGATATCGGCGCCATACTTCTTGCTAGCGAAGGCATTCCAACTAAAAATATTAAGCAACGTAGGAATTTTGAGCTCGTTATTAAAGCGATTGATGCCGGTCGAGCAGATATGATTTCATACTCAAAAAACGGTGCTCTGCGCCTAATGCGCCAATACGGCATAGACCCTAAAGACTATAAGATTGTCTATATTTTAAAGCAAAGTGAACTCTATTATGCCTTTAACCTTTCTGTTGATGATAAAACAGTCAAACGCTACCAACAGGGCTTAGACAAAGTTAAAAGTGATCCAAAATTCATGGAAACACTCAGAGAAAAATATTTAGGATGTGCGAGTAATTAATTACTACAATTGAATCAACACAAACAAAGGTGCTCATCGAGTAATCGCGATTCATTGGCAAAAATAGCCAATATCATATACCTAGCCTAACACTAACTCAGAGTGCAATCGTAAAAACACCTCTATTTATGATGAAATTTTAGTAGTGACTAATTTTGCCGGGATATAATAGTTAGATGAAAATTCTATTTTTTTACTAGATTCTAACTTAATCAATTCTATTATTTTCTGTGCCATTGCACCAAAATTTTGAACAACAGTTGCCTGAACGCCTTGATGGCTGTTAATTTGCGCAAGTGCTTTTTTTGTCCCATCGATGCCGACTACAATAATATCTTGATTTTTCTTGTTTAATTTATTGATTACATCGACTGCTGCTAATGCAGGTTGATCCCAAGCAGCCCATATGGCAGAAATGGTTCCAGGCTTACTTGTCTTTAAAAGTTTAGCAATTTGCTGCTCAGTTGATTTAACTGCACCAACTTTCATATCAGGTTGAATGGTCGAGACGATATTAACATTGGGTGAATTATTAAAGATTGCGCGTGCAACCACGCCACGTTTTTGAACAGGAGGATAACCATCAAAGGTAATCATGATCACATTACTCTTTTTGTTTGCCGGTAAGTGATCGACCAGGTAGGAAGCTGTCTTTGTCGCCATTGTATAGCTATTGCTTGTGACATTACTGGCTAAATAAGGAGAAGCATTTGAATCAAGGCCAAAAACTGGGACGTTCAGCTGTTTTGCAACCTTTAATGCTTTGATAATGTCTTTTGTATTAACATTGATCACAATCGCATCTGGTAGGTGATGTGTGATGGCAGCATTGTTTAATGTGCTAACCAACCCATTGCTATTTGTCACTATCTTTGTTTTCCAGCCCTGTTTCTTCGCTGACTTTTGTAGATCATCGACCATAGTTTTAGTACCAGGCTCTGCCATCCATGGAGTCATGATTAAAATATTTCGTACTGTTTGAGCACTCAAGTTCAAACTATAAAGCAATGTAAAAACGCCTATAATCACTACTTTGAACAAATAGTTACTTCTCATCAGCCCTGCCTTTGTCTATCAAATTTTATAATAGTTGCAATTAAAATAAGCATTCTATCACAGTTACTCTCGCGATTTTATTATAACGCATGGTATAATGATGAAACACCAGTACACCCTAAAAGCAAGTGATTTAGAATGACTTGAATTAATGCCTAATCAAGTTTATCATGACTGCCTTCACAGACTGCTATTTTTACAAAAATATCACTATAAGTGTTCGTACCTGTTAAATTGATGACCCTCACAGCTTAAATGCATATCTAGAGAGGGAATTTTTTGGCAGAATCCTGAACTCATAACTTAAATTTAGGAAGAATCATGGCATCACTGGACAAACATTCTTATAGGACAATTTTGTTATCAAGTCTCGGCGGAGCGTTAGAGTTTTTTAGATTTTGCGATCTATGCTCTATTCGCACCTTATATTAGCGAGGTTTTCTTCCCCAACGACGATAAAATCACAGCCTTATTGATGACCTTTGGCATCTTTGCGATCGGCTATTTTGCACGCCCTTTAGGAGGTATTGTCTTTGGCTTTATCGGTGATAAATTAGGTCGGCGCTACACTTTCTCTGTCAGCATATTGTTGATGGCTTGCTGCACACTACTGATTGGCTTACTACCTGGTTATTCACATCTTGGTATCTTAGCTCCGATCTTATTGACTTTACTACGTATTATACAGGGAGTTTCTTTGGGTGGAGAAATTCCTGGATCAAGTATTTTTACTGCAGAGCACCTTTTTGATAAAAATAAAAGGGGATTTGCTGTTGGAATTATTTTTATGTGTATCACCTTGGGAAATGTTCTAGGTGGCTTAACAGGTGCTGTACTAACGCATCACTTTAATCAAAGTCAAATGATTTCTTGGGGTTGGCGTATACCCTTTATGATTGGTTTTATCGCAGGCATTGTTAGCTTCTTTTTGAGGAAAAAAACTATATGAAACGCCTATCTATGAAAACTTACAAGAAAATAATATCGACAGTAAGTCAAAAGTTCCACTGATTTACTTACTTTCTAAACAGCCAATATTATTGCTAACTGGATTTTTTGTTAACGGCTTTACCTGCGGTGACCGTTTCTTTTATCTTATATTTACCGACCTATATCAGTGAAATTGTATTAGCGAATAGTACGATGCATACAACTTATATGAATACAACCATCACTTTCTTTTTATTAGCGTTATTTTCCATGCTCTTTGGTTTGATTTCTGATTACATTGGCAGAAAAATAGTGATGGTGGCTGGGTGTGTATTAAGCATCATTGCAGGAGGAGTGATTTTCAGCTTTATCACAGATCCTTCTGTTTTAGTCATCACCTCACTCTTTATAATTATTCCCATTACCGCAAGCTTAGTTAACGGAGTTTATGCTGTGAGTTTAGTCGAGCTTTTCCCCGCTCATTGCCGTAATTCTGGAATGGGATTTAGCTTTAATTTAGGCCTTGCCGTTATTGGTGGTACAGCCCCATTTTTATTCACATATTTAATTAAGCTATCTGGTTCTATTATCGCACCTTATTTTCTTCTTGCTACTTGTGCTCTAATGAGCTTAATCGGTGCTTTACTTTGGAAGTCACGATTCAACCTTTAAACAATTATAGCAATTCCCTAACTAGTCGCTAACTTATAACAGTGGTCAAACCAATTTTTTAAACTAGAAGCGGTTATACTTTCTAACGCCTCTTTTATTGCAATTTTAAACTCTTTAAATGTTCTCGGCTGCAATTTTCTAATGATGGACTTCATTTTTGACCACATATGTTCAATAGGATTAAACTCAGGAGAGTAAGACGA
>NZ_MDTU01000001.1:124480-131060 GCF_001720395.1 Piscirickettsia litoralis | reverse complement strand
AATAGTTGCTGAGAAGCTCTTTTAGACTTCTTTTTGTAGTTGGCCTTTAGTTTCTGGCAAGCTCGATGCATCATACTTCTTCCGACAGGAATATCATGTGTTTGGTTGTATACTTCACAGAATTCAGCAATCGTTGCATCCGGTTTCTTTGCAATTAGCTTAGCAACATCGTTTAGGTTATTCCCAGATAAAACTGCATGGCGACCATGGTGGTATTTTTTCAGGTGATAAATCTCCGTGAGCATTATAGGCCCTCCAATATCGATTAAAAGTGGCGATACTGATACCAAATTGCTCTGCGATTTCTGCTTGGTGGTATTTTCCCTTTTTATAAGCTTCTACTGCTTTCATTCGAAGGTCTGTTGAGTAAGCTGCTGGCATAATAAACACTCCTCTGTTTATTACGATTATCTTACAAATCAAAGTGTTAGAGAAGTGCTATAACTTCGAAAAACCTCTTATCAAGGTGTCCTGATTAACTTGACCGGAATAACCCCAAATATAGAAAAATGGAAGTTTTTATCAATTATCGAATTTGTTTTACATGTTACTATAGGCGAAATTTATTTTTTTGATATAAACGTATAAAACTTGTTTTATATGCTTCTGTGTTTTTATTTAAGCCAAGTGAGATTTTATTCCAAAACAAGCAGTTAAGTTAAGGAATAAAGTGTAATCCTTAATTGAATAAAATATTTAGTTAATTATTTAAGATTTTTTTTTGCGGGGGGGGGTAGTATGCCTGAATACCAGATCGGAGCAATAACCTGGAATATAAATCATATTAATGATGTTGGAGAGTGCACAAATCAGACTGTAGATGAGTTGCCAAAAGATGCGGATATTCTTTTAGTGAGTGCTCAATAAACCAGATTCATTATAGACTTTTCTAGGAATTAATATGCCAATTAATAGTGATAAATTAAGAAATGAAAATAGTTTTGATTACTTACAAAAAATCAAGATCCCAGCCTATATGGCTGATGATGAAAGTGGGTTTCCATTTGCTGCAAAAGTAGCAAAGATAGACGAACACAGCGAGTACGACGAGTCTGAGCCTTATGGGAATCTTTATACTGACTTCTTACAAGAAATTGAAGCATATATAGATGACTATAGAAAGAAAAATAATGGAGAATTTCCGTCTAAAGATGGTTTTGACGATCTGATTGACTCGGTTTATTTAAATAGAAATGCCGCGCTTGAACACACTGCCGAGATTATTGCCCCCACTGTCAAAAAATATAACCAAACCAGCGGTGTGGAAGAAGCAGTCACTCATACGCTAAAACCAGACACACCAATTAACCGAACCACTCCCACTTACGAAGGGTCAGGTCAAGGTCGATTTCTTGCGATGATGGCAAAGAATTTTAAGCCGATGCATACAACCAGCCTACCCTCTGTGCGCAAATATAAATACCAACAGTTGGCGGACCACCAACTACCAGTAGAAATCCGATTTGGCACACAGGCGCAAAGAGATGGCGGAGAGGCTCGAGTGAGTCCTTTGTTTGCCGCTTGGTGCCATGCTCAAAAATCAAAGGTTCCTGATGGAGATATTGCTCACCTCTATATAAACAACCTAGGTAAAGACCGTGGTTGGAGTGCAACGGGCGAAGGAGAGAAGGAAAGAAACCTAACTTTAAAATTAGAACAGTTTGGCGAAGCTAACCCTCACATCGCAGTCATTACCTTGCCTGCTGACAAAGGCATGCTCTCTTCAAGTAAACTCACAAGCACTACAAACATTTCTATGGAGCATATTAAAAGCTCAATACTTTCAATAGCGTGTAAGAATGGAAAGGATTTCTACATCAGTGATCACATAAAAAATAAACTATATAAAAGATCCTTATTTAAAGATAAAGATAATGGAGACGAAAGTGTTGAGCATAAAAAATTAAGTGAGTTATTAGAAAATAGTATTAAAGCATTAGGCTTTGAAAGAAGAGTGCAGCTGAGTGAAAGAGAACAACAGGCCTTATATTTTCATTTCTTAAAGTTTGAATTGACCAATTATATCATTGATACGTTACAGCCAAAATCCTTTAATATGTCTTGTAAAGATGCTATCGACCGAGGAGGCGTTTCATCAGCCTATTATAACCTTATCAAATCGATCAAAAATGGCACGCCTCTATCTCAAGAAGAGTTTGAGCGAGCACTCCATGCTCCTCCTGCTCTAGTAAAAGGGCGCGGTATGAACCATCATGCTAAGATTATCTGGAATGCTATCGACTGTTATCTCAAAGGCACAAATGACAAAACGCCTGATTGGTTGACTGAATGGCGAAACCAAAACAGGCCAAGCTGTTTAGTGGCAGCTTATAAACAATCAATGGCGGATGTAATTCAAAAAACAAAAACTCAGGTAGGGTTAGTTGCGCTGCATGACTCTATTTCAGCTGGAAAACATGATTCATCCAACCATCATCGTGACCTTTGGCGACGTCGCCGCCGAAGCTCGATTACTAGAAAGTATTCTGGTAGTGACTACGGAGAGACCAAAGCAGCAAGCAACAGTTTAAAGGATATTGAAGACAAACTACGCACTTTAGTAAGGGAAGAAGGCCGAAACTATTCTGTTTCTCCCTCTGACCTAAACCGCATTATTCCTAAATGGAGAACAAATAATGACTATCAGTGTAGTAGTTTATTTAAATCTCAGTATATAGAGTTAGATACAATAAAATCATCTAGCTCTCTTGAAATGGATTAATTCTGAGTTTATCTGACACTTGCTTGAAAAAGTGAGGGTTTCCGGCTTTGGTCTAAGTGCAAACTTTAAACTACAAAATAAGGTTACCCTCATGTTCAATACCACGGCCAGAATCATAAAACATAAAGTTGGACTTTTAAATTTAGCTGAAGAGTTAGACAATGTCTCTAAAGCATGCGAGCTCATGGAATGATTGCAAGATACATTCTATATTTGGGCTTAAGAACAGTATGTTTTTTGAAATTTTTCATACTCTTGCTAGATATCCTGCGGAATCCGGGAGGAGCCTAGGGGGAATACAAAGTTATCTATCACAATCATTAAATCTTTTCAAAATTAGATGATTCAGCCTTTCCATGCTAGAATTTTTGATATTTGTTTTTGATTAACCCTCAGACCTTATCAAGACTAAACTCGCTCCAGGGTGATTGGTAATAAAGGACAGTATCTTGCTTCGTCAGGCTCACTACTATATCGTTATCGTATTAGCACTGTGCTCCTTTAGCCATGCGACACTCCAATGGCAGCAACCACCCCCTAACCATTATTACCTTGTTTTCAACAATACAACCAAACCCACACCCAATACAAACCCTGAAGACTCTAATTCGCCACTGATGACTGGAGACGCCGGCATGGGTTTTAAGATCAACAAACACCTCTCACTCGAATACGTTTTACTTGGTGTTCTTTATACACACAACTCACCTCTATTAGAGCAAAACGGTTTAGAATGCAACAATGACCAGCACTGTTTAAATATGAGTATTACCGGAGCGATGTTTACGGTACGTTACACATTTTAATCACTTCTCTCATGTAGTCTCTACCATAAAAAATAGGGCCTGAACTCAGGCCACAATCCCTACAAACATGAATGGAAATGATGATGAAAACAAGCTAAAGTACAGCTAATTTCCTCTAACCCTCATGGCTTTTTCCCACATGATTTTATACGTATTTCTAGTGCGTGAAGTCAGCGGTTTCCAGAAGTATTCTTCTTTAAAAAAGCTCTGATCCCCAATTACACTATTTTTAGTTTTACCGTTAACAATCACGGATCCATACATTGCATGCACTTTTTCCTGAACTTCAGGACTGATCATATAATCGAGCAGCAGATAGGCCGCAGCAAGTTTCTTCGGATCTTTTGCAAGCTGTTTACTTAAAGCCATCGTATCAAGCCACACTGTTTGTCCTTCCTTAGGACTCGCTAGCTTCCAGTGTTGACCTTTACTATTCGCTTCTGCGACACCAAACCAATAGGTTGTACCAAACGTAAGCTCAGGCATTTTATCTGCGGGTAGCACCCCACCCCAAAAAAACTTAGCATTGAACACCAACTGGTTAAGCTTTTCTTGTATTTTCTTTTTGTCTTTCTTAAATCCTTTAATTTTATCTATATCATAAACGGATTGAGCGGGATAACCCATTGTAATTAAAACCGTATAAAGGTTTGCTTCAAACTGATCATTGGTGATCGAGTATTGATCTTTATATTGACTATCCCATAATACCTCCCATGAGGCCGGCGCTTGCTTGACTTTATCTTCGTTATAAGCCAAACCATACGACCCACCGAGCAAAGGAACCGAGTATTTCTGTCCTTTATATTGATCATAACTTGCTGTTTGCAGTGAGGATGCCAGATCCTTGTAGTGACTCAGCTTCGATGTATCAATCGGCTGTAATACAAACATCAGCTTATTTTTGCTCATCTTATAATAATTATGTGTTGGCGTGACAACATCAGCTTTGCCGGTACGCATCGCATTGTAAATCTGCTCAGGGTTAGTAATAAAAGGCTTAACAATAGAAACCTTGACGTCAAGATTCTTTGATTTTGCATATTTTTCAAACCCTTCAATAAAGGGGCTGATATAGCCTTCCCACTCTAGCACTTTCAGCTCTGTCGCAGAATACATAAAAAGTGGATTTAGCAGTAAAATCAACGCAGTAATGCCTGTGCAGCATTTCACTAATTTCATTGTGAGACCATCCAATACTACAGATATTGTCGTTAATTATAGACAACCATGAAGGTAAAAAAGTAAAAGTAACTGCTGAGCTCTTTATAACCTTCCCCAAAAAAATTCGCTTGTAGTCAAGCCGTTTCGATAGCGAGTGATAACAAACGGTCACAGCTCTTTTCAATGGTCTTAATATTAGCTAGATTAAGGGGTCAGGCACTTAAAAATCACTAAAACATAACATAAGGGGGACAATATGCACTCACGTACATCGATTATTTTTTTGGTTGTACTCATCTTGACGCCTATGGGACAGCTAGCTGTGGATTTATATATTCCTTCACTTCCCCTGATTGCTAAAGATTTACATACCTCAATGAGCCTCACCCAACAGACCGTAAGCATCTATCTGCTTGCATTGGGTATCGGTCAATTTATCTATGGTCCTTTATCTGACAGTTGGGGGCGTAAAAATGCAATATTCGCTGGCACTTTCTTATTTTTAATCGGTAGCCTTCTCGCAAGCTTTGCACACTCTATCGAAATGCTACTTATCGCCCGGGCAGTACAAGGTTTAGGAGGAGCCGCCGCGACCGTTCTTTCTAAGGTTGTTGCCGTTGACATATATAAAAATCAGCAGCTAACACGTGCATCTGCCTATATTGGCCTCGTCTGGGGTGTATCGCCTGTTATTGCGCCTGCAATTGGCGGCATGCTAGAAGTGTTCTCCGGATGGCGTTTAGGTTTTGCCGTTTTAACTTGCTATGCCTTTATTTTTATAATTCTCGCTTATTTTCTCTTAGAAGAAACCCTACCTCATAAAAAAATGTTTCATTTAAAATCACTTAAAAAATGATACAATAAAAATCCAGAAACATCGTACTTTTTTCTGTTCTATGGCGATTATTAGCCTGACAACAGCGAGTATTTTCTTATTCAATACCGTCGGTCCCTTTTTAATTCAAAATAAAATGGGCTACTCGGCAATCTCATTTGGGTATATGGCGTTAATTGTTGGCGCAGCTTATGCCACCGGCGCTCTGGGCAGCCGTTTTTTTGATAAAAGTCATCCGGCTCAAATCATCTTCTTTAACATCAGCATGCTACTCATTGGCAGCATTACTATGACTCTGTGGTCTTGGCTTGCACCGTTGAATTTACTCAGTCTGATCATTCCTAGCTGCTTTCTTGCTTTTGTTTGTGGAATGATTTATCCAGCACTCATCACACTGATGTTTAGGCCATTTCCAGAACATACTGGCCTTGTCAGCTCATGCTATGGTCTTAGCTCTTATCTTCTGTCAGGTCTGATTGTCTGGATTGTCGGCGAACTTGCTATTCAATCTGTGTTTGGCTTTGCCATCGTCTGCTTATTGCTGTCTCTGCTTGTACTCGCGCTCGGTCTCTTCCTCACCAGCTCGCAAGATGTTAAGCAATTCCAAGTTCAAACATAACTTTCTAAAACTGAAAGGCTCAGTACAAAAGTGAGCCTTTCAATAAAGCTAAAAGCTAGCTGTAAAATGCCCCTTGCTCATTCATCATATCTTTTTGATGTTGAGAATGATATTGGTGCTCTTGCTGCTGCGCTTCCATCGCTGGTGCCTCATCAATAAAGCCGGCTTCATCTGCATATGATAAAGAAGCTGCTGAAAAACAAACAGCAACGGCTAAAACAGGTAATAACTTAATCATTGACTTATCCATTGTGAATCTTCCTTACTGAAACAACACTTACTCGCTATAAGCGTAGCCTCACCTAGAGCGAATAGCTAAGATTAACAATGGTTAAAACCCTGTTTTGTGGCTTATGGCTCACTAAGCTTTTGAATTTCAATAAATTTAATTTAAATATAGTAATGAAACGAGATAATTAACTTTCTTCATGCAT
>NZ_MDTU01000001.1:120204-124455 GCF_001720395.1 Piscirickettsia litoralis | reverse complement strand
AAACACACTCTCAGTTCAATAAGGCTGACTACTCTGCAGTAACATAGGCAGCCGTCAATCCGCCATCGACCGTTAAAGAACTCCCAGTCATATAGGACGAAAGGTCAGAAGCTAAAAATAATGCGGCTTTAGCAATTTCATCAGCCCGACCAAAACGCCCCATCGGCAGGTGTACAAGGCGGCGCTGCTTTTTCTCTTCTGTGTCCAAAAACTTCATTAGCAACTTAGTGTGTAACGGCCCTGGGCAAAGTGCATTAATACGGATATTTTCCTTAGCATGCAAAACTGCTAATTCACGTGTCATTGCAAGCACCCCACCTTTACTTGCCGTATAAGCGAGTTGTGGCGTTGCCGCTCCCATCAAAGCAACAAATGAAGCGGTATTAATAATCGCACCGCCACCGGCTCGGCGCAATGCAGGAATACCATATTTACACCCAAGAAAAACCCCTTTTAAATTAATATTCATTGTATAATCCCAGGTTTTCTCATCTGTTGAGATAGCATCATCATCACCAGCACACATCACTCCAGCATTGTTAAATAAAATCGTTAACTTACCATACATATCTTCTGCCGCATTGATCATTTCCTCACAGTGATTTGCTTGAGCAACATCAGCATAAACATAATTTGCCTGTCCACCTTGCCCTTTTACCTCCTCAACAACCTCTTGTCCTGTACTATCATTCACATCAGCGACCACAACGCTTGCACCCTCTTTGGCGAATAGTAAGACAGTTTCTCGACCAATGCCACTGCCCCCGCCTGTAATTAAGGCCACCTGATTTTTTAACATCACCATCATAAACTCCTTCTTTTATAAATTACTTTAGCGTTAAACTGATTTAATAGTCTTCAACAGGCTTTGATAAACTGATCAAATAACTTTTGCTGTATAGGGTCTATTTTTTGCATTGAGTTCTGGATGCCACTGCACGCCAAGAAACCAGGGATAATTTGGCATTTCTATCGCCTCTATTACACCATCTGTTGCTCGTGCACTCACAGTAAGCGAGCCCCCAAGTATTTTAATCGCTTGATGATGCCAAGACAGCACTGTGATTTTTTCATTTAAAGTAATATTATTTAATAAACTATCTGTCTCAATGACCACTTCGTGCTTAATTGGCTCTGGAGGAATATTCGTTGTGCGATGATTGATCACATTAAGAACTTCATCGGGTAAATGACCATATAAAGCTCCTCCTTTAACTGCATTAACAACCTGCATACCTCGACAAATAGCAAATACAGGCAGCTTTTTTTCAAATGCATATTTTACTAAGGCAAACTCACTTTGATCACGTTCATCATCGACAAGATAATTCTCTGAGTGTGAGTTTCCACCATATTGCGTCCCAAGATCACCGCCTCCAACCAAGATTAAGCCATCAATTCCCTTTAATTGTGATTGTGCATCATCATCCCCAGGGGCAACCAGGCAGGCCACCGCACCAGCACGCCGTACTGCATCAACATAGTCTGCCGGTATGCAAAAATTCCCTTCATTATCACGTCCATACATTGTAATGCCTACACATACCTTCCTCACTTCGACCCTCATCCTTTAGATTCGCTCCACTACTTTGACCTCATTATACATACGCTATGTGAATCAAGCAGCTTTGTAAATAATTTTACATGCGCATAGTTCCCAATAGAATGTCAATACGCTATATTAACTAGAGCATTACTAAGATAAATAGGGATATTTTCTTGTTTATTAAAAATATTAAAAGCCTTAAATTTGATTTATCATTACTTATAACAAGTATTTGCTTTGCTTTCATAGTACTCACACTTCAAACCAACTTTGCTGCAGGTAAAACGAAAGCTAAGCTAGAGGATATTTGCTGGATCTTTCAGCACCAGCCAAACTGGAAAAGAAGCGCTTATAAAGCAAGTAATCGCTGGAAAATACCTGTTAATATTCTGATGGCTACGATCTATCAAGAGTCGCGGTTTCGCTCAAATGTAAAAGCGAAGACTTCCAGTGCCTATGGTTTTGCTCAAGCGGTTGATAGCATCTGGGCACAGTATAAAAAGTCTCGGCATATTCCTCACGCCAACCGTAGAAACTTTAATGACTCTATCGACTTCATTGGCTGGTATTTTGATAAAGTCATTAAACGCTATAAAGTCAGCCCACATAACACTCAGCAACTTTATCTTTATTACCAACTTGGCCTATATCATCGTCATGCCCCAGTATCTTCAAAAAAAATTGCAAGCAAAGTCGCCCACCTCGCCACTCAATATAGAAAGCAGCTTGATCAGTGCTAAATTTGCTCAAAATATCGACGTTTTTCCCAATCTGTTACCGCTTGTTGATAGGCTTTAATTTCTAGTTCAAAAAAGTGATGATAATACTCCATTACATCTTGACCAAAAGTTTCACGTGCAAAACGACTCTTTGCAAATAAAGCTAAAGCCTCATCGAGCGTAAGTGGTAGCTTTTCTACATGGTCACTACTCGTTGCTGTATAAGCATTGCCTCGAAACGGTTCAGTTAACTCTATCCTATTTTTAATTCCATCTAAACCTGAAGCAATCGCTGCGGCAAAGGCCAAATAAGGATTGCAATCTGCCCCAGGAATACGGCACTCAATACGCAAACTCTCCCCTTCACCAACAATGCGAAATCCAGCGGTACGATTATCCGGACTCCAAGCCAAGCTTGTTGGTGCCCAAGAGGCATCTTGATAACGCTTATAAGAATTAACGGTCGGTGCATAAAATACCATCAATTCAGGAAAATACTTCATCCAGCCGGCTAAAAACCAACAAAATTCATCAGAACACTTTATTCCTGCAATCGTTTTATTTCCAGCAAAGCAATTATTATTGCCCTGCCATAAACTAATATGCAAATGACAACCAGAACCCGCCTGATCACTGGCATATTTAGCCATAAAAGTCACACTCCAACCAATCTGCTCAGCCGTCTCTTTTAAGCACTGTTTAAAAATACAATGATGATCTGCCATCGTTAAAATATTCTCATAGCGAATGTTTAATTCATGTTGGCCATGCCCCCACTCCCCTTTCGAGTTTTTCAACAGCAATGCCTGATTGTTTTAAATGCTGCCTTGCTGCGCCGTTTAACTTTTCTTCCCGACTCCCCTGCAAAACGTGATAATCCTCAATATACCACCCGATTTCAGCAAGGTCCTGATAGTTTTTCTTTGCCGCATCTTTATAGCTTTGTTCAAAAATATAATACTCTAGCTCAGAAGCCGCTTTAAGGTTAAACCCCAATGCTTTTGCTTTTTCCACTTGCTTAGTTAAAACAGACCGCGGGGCTAGGTTGACTTTTTCCTGCTGCCGTTCATCAGCATAGACATCACATATCACTAAAGCTGTTTTATCAAGCCAACTTGCAAGACGTAATGTTAATAGGTCTGGAACTAAAACAAAGTCACCATAGCCTTTTTGCCAGTTAGCATAATCATAGCCTGGCATTGGATTCATTTGCATGTCAGTCGTTAACAAGTAATTACACGCACCAACACCTTTTTCTAAAGCGCTCTCCAGAAAAAAATCAACATCTAAGCGCTTTCCCAAAAAACGTCCATATTGATCAGTAAACACAACTAACACGGTGTTAACTTCATTATTTGTTGCTTGAGCTTTTAATTGCTCAAGAGTCAGCATTCCTGATTGCTTTGGCATCTTAACATATACCCTTATACTATATTCACTACGATTATCAACTAAAGTCTAGTTACCACCCTAACATTGATTCAGGCATAAAATCTATGATTTATAAACTCAATGATCGCATGCAGCCTATTAATCACTAAGATATAATTCGATTTAAGATTTAAAAGTAATTTAGACATTTAGCCATATCTCACGCCGAAACCATTTATCTATTTGTCTACAATGTAGCCATTGTGATGTTATTAAATTTGATGGAAACACATAAAAGTGAGATACTAGTCACACTTAAATCGAAACTTTCATTTACCCTTTACTATACGCAATACTTAACCTTGAAAACTCTAACCAGGAATTTAGTCCATAAAAGTATTTATTTTTTAAAATTCCTCTTAAGAAAAAATCAAATAATATACTACTATAACTTAATATGAAGTTAAGGTTATTAAGTTATGGTGAAGTTTATAGGTGAATATAAAATTAGCATGGATTAATAACAATTTAATATGAATAAACTTATTATTATAGGATTTCCTTTAATCTTAATTTCAGGAATAGCTAACGCTCACTCAAATAAAACTAGCTTTG
>NZ_MDTU01000001.1:106605-118871 GCF_001720395.1 Piscirickettsia litoralis | reverse complement strand
AATACTTTTCTGATATTAAATTTAGAAATAATGCTAGTAGACTCATTGTAAAAAACAACCTCTCAACAACAGATTCACCATGCCCTGGGGGAAATACTGTTACCATATTCTATGATGGCTACCAACAAAAAAAGATATTGCCAGGGTTACAAGCTGCAGTGAACTCAGGCTTTTCTAAAGCACCTGGCTTAGGCGTGCAAATTAATAACTGGTATTGGACTAAAAATAAGATGCCAATCTCTAAAGAGTCAGGCAAACAGAACCCAGACAACTCAGGAGCTCAAATTATCATTGACCAAGTAAAATGTAAAATAATAAGTAAAACTAAGGCTTGGTATGGTCTAGGTATAGAAACATATTTAGTCGCAAATGTAACTGCTACAAAAGATCCTGCAACTGGGCAGTGTGAACTTACTATTAGTAAGAACAATTATACTAATGCTGTTACACCACAGTGTTGTGCACCACCATTGAACCCAAGCTGGTCCTCCTGTCAAGATGGACAACAAGGACAAACTAAAACTGGACAACAATGGCCACCAAAATAAATAGAAACTTATTTAACATTAACATCTGTTATATTGCTTAAAGAGCATTAACTTTGTAACCGTGCGGTAGCTTAACCTATTATGTTTTCATTAAAAAGTATCACAAAACAGCTTTTAAAGATGCTTTTCTTTTTATAACATACATTATTAACAGCAAAAACGAGTAGCAGCATAATGCTGAAAATCCAGAAAAAACTAACAGTAACGGAGGTTGCATCACTTTAATTATTAATACTCCACATAAAGGAGCAAAAATCATCATTGTATTTTGGATTGACTGAAAATTTGTCGACATTACAATCGCTGCGCTCTGAGTGTGAGAAAATATATAAGATGAACTAGTAATTTGCACTACGGTTGCAATAATTCCAGTCAATAAAAATAGAGGTAATATCATATACTTAATCCACCCCGTGCTGATTAAAACTAAACCACTTGCTATAAAAATTACCGAAATCAACATTCCTAAAAATATCAGCTTTTGTATTTTAGTTTTTTTAGTTGATTTCAATAAATATAATCCAGCTGCGCCATTACCGACTGCTGCTGAAGCAACAGCCATTGAAAGACGACTTTCGATAAACTCGAACTTTTAAAAATCAACGGCAATAATTCGTTTGTCATAAAAATAAGTGAAAAATAAATAGCCGTAGGCACATAAAAGACTATAGAAGTTACAAGCTCTAGACTTAATCTCTTGAAGGTTGCCCTTGCCACCCAGATGACTACTGACTCTATTGCTTTTTTCATTCAACTGCTGTTTCATAGAAATAATAGGCAAAATAGCACGTAAGCACAATGTCGCACTAATCACAAATACTGATTTCTCACCAAAAGCTCCCCCCAAGCAAAGGGGCAAAAATTTTAGAAAAAGTTCCTATTAGGCTCAATGAAGCTGCAATCCTGCGGTTGCCTTTTTCTTGCTCCACACTTGCATAAGCGGCAGAAGCAGGCTGAATAAAACCAACTAAAATCGAGCGACAAAAAATAATCATTAAAATAACGGCCATAGAATCAGCAAAGACAAGCATAAATGTTATAACGGCTCTCATTAGCGTCGTTAACAATAAAACCGATGAGAGGGAGTATTTTTCTAAGCAATACCGATATACTTTTATCAAAAACACTTGAGGCGCTGCCATCGTAATACTCGCCACAACAACCCACAGCGCACTACTATTCAATGTATAAGTTACATATGTCAAAATCGCTATAAAATCTAACCACGATCCCATGTTCTCAAGAACGAAAAAAACCTAATACTGCAGTGTCTTTCCCTTTCATCCACAACTCGAAATTTTCTATGTATTACATAGACAGTCATCATAAATAACCATTTGGCGTCAAACTTAACAATTAAATATGAAGATGGATATCTTCGTCGCCTTCAGAAAAGCAAGGGTCGGCAGGAATCAAGCTTAAGCTGTCTGCCTTCTTTACTTCTTCAATCGTTAAATTAACACAGGCTCTGACTTTTTTTGCTCCCTTCACCTCTTACCTTTAAAAAATTTATAAATTTATCCTCTATAAAATTTCCTATCTTTAAAAGCATTGCCCTTCCTATTGGACATCAAACAACGTTGTTAAAATTACCATAAATTCAGCATCAACAATGTAAATCTTATGTAAACTTAGTGATAGTTTTTAGTTTTATATTAACCAAAGCAGGTTTTATTATTGTCTATATTTGGCAATGTCATTTCATTGTGAAAATCACCCATATCTATGAAACGGGTCAATAAAGTTATTAGCTCACTTAAACATGCCTAATCACCATAAATAAATATTGGTTCTATCATCACCAAAGTTTTAATAATACTCACTATCCCAATTTTCTTTACATAAATCTCTTGGCCTTCTTTATATTTTATAAAATATAAATTATGTTAATTTAACCCTTTAATAAATAAATAAAAACCAAAGGAGACCCTTATGCCCTTTATTCGTGGTGGTCATAACTTTTATACAGATCAAGGCTTTCGAAATGCTGTACTAGATCATGCAGGAAAGCAGGGTTTATTTGAAATTCCAGCATTCATGATAGATGCAAATATTTATTTAAATGGTGGATATAACTTCCCGAAAAAAAATGAGTTCTCACAATAGTGAGACCAATACGATTGAAAGTAGATCATTTTCTTCTCGACATGATCCAGCAAAAAATAACTATATAGCTAATACTTATCTCTCAACAAACGCACCCCACCAGATTAATTTGCCCGATGTTAACTCATTAACAATGCGACCATTGACATTAGTTTCTGTTCACAGCAACTCTTTATCCTTAGAAAGCAGCCCGACAACGAACCATATACATCAAAGCAGTTGCCCTGGCCAACGATTTTTAAACCCAAATACAGATAAAAATCGATACATAAAGAAATGTTCGCGCGAGATGGAAAACCTTTTGAGAGGGCAAACCTCTTTCTGGAAAAGCTTTGACAGCCAGTATCCACAATACTCTGTAAATAATCAAGCAACAATCCTAATCAACACTGACAGTCAAACCACTAGTAACGGTTCTGAATGTTGCATCATATTGTAACACTACTGCGAGCTTTATCTGCGCTCGCAACTTAAAACTATAACTATACGACAATCATCCTTTATAAAAATAGGCAGCCGAGTACACCTGCTACTTTCGGGAGTCGGCTCATAATAAAGCCCCTATTTCTAGCGATTATGTTTTTATTTGTGAGTATTTATTCGAGCCTCAAAAGGCATTTCCTAGGAGAAAAGTGAAATTAGAGATAACATTAAGACTATTATCAACATTAGGGTCCATTAATCAAGTTCAATGAGCACCATCCACACAGATTTAGAATATGAAAAAATATTCAAATTATTTGCTAAATTTCCTGAAAATAAAGCAGCAATTATTGCTTTTATCAAAAAAATCTATCTATAATCAATTAATAACGAAAAATAATTTCTTAGACATTGGTGCTGGACCAGGAAAGCCATTACTCGCATTATCTCCTCTTTTCAAATCGACATTAGCTATTGAACCTAAGCAAAATTACTATGATCAGCTGGTTAAAAAAGGCGTTAATGTCATTCAGTCAAACTTTCAAGATACTCTATTAAAGCGCAAATTTGACCTCGTGCTTTGCTGTCATATGCTCTATCATGTCCCCATCAAAGAGTGGCCCTGCTTTCTTGAAAAACTAATTCATTCTATTGCAGCCGACGGAATTGCCATTATTATAATCGGCGCAAACCGTGGCAAACATGCCGAATTATGCTCCTCTGTGAATCCTAATTACCAAAACAGTGGACCATTAAAACTATATCTCGACGAAAAAGGCTGCAAATATCAAACCACACAAAGTTATGGTAATTACACGACTGATAACTTTGATGATATGTACACAATTTGTCGCTTTTCAGTTTTAGAAGACGCTTTGAATCATGATCAATATTCAGCGATGAGCAAAGAAGAAAAGCTTAAGCTAGACTCATTGATCGCAGACTATGTAACAACATTAAAAAACCCATTCTATAACGCTTACATGCTGCAAATAGATTTAGATTTTATTATCATCAAAAAATAAGCTGCTATAAAAAAGCAGCTTATCAAGCATATATAACCTTATAAATTTATGTTTTAGGGAGTGTTACCCCTCGTTGTCCTTGATATTTCCCAGCTCGATCTTTATAAGAAGTCTCGCAGGTTTCGTCAGATTCAAAAAAGAGCATTTGTGCGACACCTTCATTAGCATAAATCTTTGCAGGTAATGGCGTCGTATTCGAAAACTCTAAAGTGACATGCCCTTCCCATTCAGGCTCTAATGGCGTGACATTAACAATAATCCCACAACGTGCATAAGTTGACTTACCTAAACACACAGTGAGTACATTGCGAGGAATACGGAAATATTCAACCGTTCTTGCTAATGCAAATGAATTGGGTGGAATAATGCAGACATCAGACTCCACATCAACAAAACTATTACTATCAAAGTTTTTAGGATCAACGACCGCTGAATTAATATTTGTGAAAATTTTAAATTCACTAGCACAGCGTACATCATAACCATAGCTTGATGTACCATAAGAAATAATGCGCTCACCATGATAATCACGTATCTGTCCAGCTTCAAATGGCTCGATCATGCCATACTCTTTGGACATGCGTTGAATCCAACGATCAGACTTAATACTCATAATGCTTACTCCACAACAATATTTGAAAAGTGGTGACTAAAATCTTTCGGCTGCAATGAAAGCTTGGCAGCAAAACGTCGAGCAATATCACGATAAGCCTCACTAATTTCACTTGCAGAACCCTCAAGCACGATCGGTTGGCCATGATCAGCACCTTGGCGAATTCGAATATCCAGCGGTAATTGCCCGAGTAATTCACCTTCGAACTCATCTGCGAGATGCTGCCCACCCCCAGTACCAAAAATCGCTTCTTCATGCCCACACTGGCTACAAATATGTGTACTCATGTTCTCAATGATACCCAGCACCGGCACATTAACCTTATTAAACATATGCACGCCACGGCGTACATCAATTAAGGCAATATCTTGTGGGGTTGTGACCATAATCGCACCGGATACAGGAATTTTCTGTGACATCGTCAACTGAATATCGCCAGTTCCAGGAGGTAAATCTAAAAGCAAATAATCCAGGTCTTTCCAGCGTGTATCTTGCAATAACTGTAATAAAGCCCCAGTTGCCATCGGCGCACGCCAAATCACCGCTTGGTCTTCTAATAGGTAGCCAATGGACATGGTTTGCAAACCGAAACGTTCAACCGGTTCAATGCTTTTTTTATCTTTTGACTCAGGATGCGTATTCGCACCTAGCATATGCGGCTGGCTTGGCCCATAAATATCAGCATCGAGTATACCGACTCGAGCGCCTTCTTTTTGCAAAGCCAGGGCAAGATTTAACGCTGTTGTCGACTTACCGACCCCGCCTTTACCCGAAGCAATTGCGATAATATTCTTAATGCCTTTTACACGCTTTAAGTTTTGCTGAATGCGGTGAGTCTGAACACGCTGATCAAGATTCACAACGAGTGATTTAAAGGCACATTCACGCTGATTAAGCTGGCTATTCAATGCTTGTTTAATTTGGTCTTGCATTATTGGATGGAGACTCTGGCAAGGGTAGTCCAAGCAAAGATCAACTCTCAGTTCATCACCTACTTTCTCAACACTTACTAAACGCTCTGCCCAAGGCTTGCCTGTGGATGAGTCCTTGCACGTTAAAAGGATCTCTTTTATTTTCTGCTCGAGCTGCTTTATCATTACCCCTCCCCCTTAAATTCCCAAGAACTATACCAGGTTTGCCGGTAACAACAAAACATCTTCAAGTGTCATCCTCTAACCATGCGTTAAAAGTAAGGCAATCAAGATAAAGCCCAACAAAAACCGATAAAGCACGAACGGCATAAAGCCGATTTTCTGTATCCATTTCAAGAACAGGTGAATGCACAATAACGCACTGATGAAAGCGACAAAAGTAGCGATACCTAACATTGCCAAGTCAATACTCACTGCCGAAGTCACTAACTTATAGCACTGTAATAGTGAGGCAAGAATAATCACAGGAATAGCGAGCAAAAATGAAAAACGTGCTGCACAGTCCCGACTTAAACCCAAAAAGAGACCTGCCGTCATTGTCACTCCTGAACGTGAAGTGCCTGGAATCAAAGCAAAAACTTGCGCCAGCCCTACCCAGCAGGCCACACGCCAACCCAACTTAGGGGATTCTTTGCCCTGCTTCACATAAGACTGAGCATATGCATCAGAGCACCACAACAGCACCCCAAAGCCAATCGTTGTCGCTGCAATCACCCAAGCTGAACGCAAGTAAGCTTCAATCAAAGAGTGTGCGAGCACTCCCACCAAGGCCACAGGAATCGTCGCCATGATAATCGCCAAAACAAGACGCGCCTCTGAATTAATAGACTTATCGCGCATAGCAATAATACAGCCTTGTGACAATTGCTTTAAATCGTTAGAAAAGTAAAAAATGATTGCTAATAAAGTACCAAAATGAACAGCTACATCAAAGACAACTCCTTGATCTTGCCAGCCTAAAACCTCACTTGGAATAATCAAATGCGCAGAGCTAGAAATTGGTAGAAACTCAGTAACTCCCTGTATCACAGCCAATATTAACCATTCGGTGACTATCATTTACCCACTCACTCCAACACACCTAATCCTCTATAAACTCCAGCATACTGGATTCATTTTCACAAAGCACTCTATTTGATTTCTATACTTAAAGTTAGAGGGGACGTTGGGGGCATGAATGACATCTGTTGTTTTCACACAACTACTTGCGCTACTTGGTGCATCGATCGGTGTCATCTATCTGTTTCATCGCCTAAATTTGCCCTCTGTTTTAGGCTATTTAAGCGTTGGCTTGTTTGCTGGTTTTATTTTAGACCATACCAGCCTACTTCAACTAAAAGACATGCAGGTCATTGCAAAATTTGGCGTTGTTTTTCTGCTTTTCTCCATTGGCCTACAGTTACCGATCCGGCGCTTACTTGCAATGAAAAGTGCGGTTTTTCTACTCGGTGGCCTGCAAGTTGTGATTACAACCCTCGTCGCCTGGGGCATTGCCGCACTCACCCCACTATCAACCACCGCCGCCTTTGTCGTTGGTGCCGCTGTGGCGCTCTCTTCAACCGCATTGATCAGCAAAACTCTCTCAGATTCAAAAGAGCTGAACACCCCATTAGGCCGCTCAGCATTCGGTGCAATTATCTTTCAAGATATGATGGTCGCTCCGTTATTGATCATCATCACAGCACTTGCTGAAACCACAGGCAATGAAAGTGTTTGGTTTAATATCAGCTTAGAAATGGTCAAAGGCGCAGCAACTCTCATTGTACTTTATTTAATCGGTCACTGGATACTCTCCCCTTTATTTGCAGCGATTTCAAAAACACGTTCTAGTGAGCTTTTCATGCTCACCGCTTTATTTACAGCCCTTGCTGCGGCTAATTTCACTGAAATGATGGGCTTATCTAAAGAACTCGGCGCATTTTTAGCCGGTGTCTTGCTTTCAGGCACTCCGTACCACCATCAAGTTGAAGCCGACATCCGACCATTTAAAGATTCCTTACTCGGTTTTTTCTTTATCAGTGTTGGCATGATGGTCGATATTGACCTATTGCCCGTTGTCTGGAAGCAAATTATCCTTGTTGCACTTGGGCTGATTGCCGTCAAATTGATATTAACCACTCTGATTTGTCTTGGCCTACGTATGCATAATGGTCGAGATTCCTTGCGTATTGGCATATTACTCGCCCAAGGTGGGGAATTCAGCTTTGTTTTAATTGCGCTAGCCAGCCAAATTAACATATTGAACCCTATTGACGACCAAATACTGTTAATGAGCTTTATTTTTAGCATGATTGTCTCGCTATTAATCATTTACAGTTACGACAAACTCAAAAATTATTTTCCAGAACCCAACCTACCCACACAGCCACTTACAAATAATAATGAAGAGTTAAGTAGCCATGTTGTTATTTGTGGCTTTGGACGTACAGGACAGCAAATTGCTCGCATTTTAGCGTCTGAAGGCTTTCAGTACGTTGCCATTGACTCAGACCCCGTTCGAGTCAATCAAGCAGCATTAGCCGGTGAGAATATTATTTATGGCAATTCCTCGCATGGGGGGATACTAGACGCATCAAAATTACGCTCAGCCAAAGCATTAGTCATTACCTTTGCCGATAACGATGCTGCAACAGCCATTACCAACTACGCCCATAAATCTTCCAATAAAATCGATATTCTAGTTCGTACTCATAACGATGATGATTACAAAAACTTCATCGCCCTGGGTGCAACAGAAGTCATTTCGCGTACTTCTGAAAGTAGTTTACTGTTAGGTTCCCACCTACTACTATTACTCGGCGTTCCTCGTTATCGTGTGATGCGCTGGAGCTTCGATACTCATCAAAGTCGCTACAGCATGCTCAAAGGCTTTTTTCAAGCCGGAGATTCTTCTGAACAGCATGACGAGCCTGATAGTGAGCGCGAAAGCCTCCAGTCTTTCTTCTTACCTCCTCGCAGCTATGCGATTGGTAAAACACTTGCAGAACTCAACTTGAGTCAGTATGAGGTCATCGTCACCGCATTAAGACGAAATGGTATCCGTTCAGAAGACCCACCTTCGGACACTAAGCTAAAAGAAAACGATATCATTGTATTATATGGTCAAGCGAATGCCATAGAAAATGCTGAAGTCAAGTTAATAACTGGCAATTGAATCGTTAAAATTTATTAAAATATTCATCATTATTTAACCCTTTAAGATTTAAGTTTGCTTAGCACCTCAATCCATTATAGATTACTACAATCTTTAACTTCTAACGTGGATTAATGATGAACAAACTTACAAAAGAAAACTGGAAAGTGATTCTACTTTCTAGTCTCGGGGGCGCGCTCGAATTTTATGACTTCGTAGTTTTCGCTGTTTTTGCAGCCTATATCGGCGAAAATTTTTTCCCACACCAAAACCCCACATTAGAATTAATCGCCGCTTTCTCTTTATTTGCCGTCGGCTACCTTATCCGCCCACTTGGTGGTATTATTTTTAGCCATTTTGGCGATAAAATAGGACGTAAAAAAACGCTTTACTGTTTCCATCTCTTTAATGGCCATCAGTACATTACTCATGGGCCTCATTCCTTCTTACCAAAGTCTAGGCATCACCGCCACACTTATTTTCGTATCCTTGCGTATTATTCAAGGTCTTGCCATTGGTGGAGAAATACCAGGGGCAATCACATTTGTCACAGAGCACATTAAAAACCGCCCAGGGCTGGCTTGCAGTATGATTTTTTTATTTATTAATACAGGAATTATTCTGGCTGATGTTGTTCACGCCCTTATTACTTCTCATCTTAGCAGAGCTGAAACCAGCGCTTATGGTTGGCGTATTGCCTTTATACTCGGTGGAATCCTTGCAATCATCAGCTATTTTTTAAGAACTCGACTTGAAGAAACTCCAGCGTTTATAAAAGAACGTGAAATAACACATAAAGTACCACTTTATCACTTATTACGTAGGCATTTACCTGCTGTTATTGCCGGGATATTATTAACAAGTCTAGGTGCCAGCATCGTCAGCATTCTTTATCTTTATATCGTCAGTTACTTGCAAACAATTAATCACTATCCTACAGACCAAGTCACAACACTCACCCTCGCAGGACTCATCAGCTTTTCCCTAGCTATTTTTATCATTGGTGCTTTATCAGACTATCTAGGTAGAAAAAAACTTATTTTGTTAGGTTCTATGCTGTTTATTGTGTTTAGCCTAAGCTTTTTTAAGATGATTGTTAGTCATTATGACTACCTGCTCATTTGGTTTATTCTTTGGGGCATTATTTCAGGTTTAATTACAGGCTGCTTCCCTTGCTTACTCGCTGAAATTTTCCCTGTTAATGTACGTTACTCAGGCGTTGCTTTCTGCTATAACGTCGGCTTTGCCATCTTTGGCGGACTCTCTCCGCTTGCAGCCTCGCTATTGATTCACCGCACTCACAATCTTAGCACTCCAGCGTGGGTACTCATTGCCACAGGTATATTTTCTCTTATTGGCTTAATTATTATACAACAGTCAATAAAGCATCATAAAATTCAGACTGATTAGCTTAGAGGATAAGGTGTGGGCGGTTGGGATACCGCCCGAGCTTGCTTAGTGTGGGCTTAGTCTTAATGTAGTGTCCCTACAACTTCCATAGTCAAGACCTGCTTCTTGCGACGATGCTTTAATCACCCATTCTGGTCATCCGTGCCATCCTTGCACCCGCATCATAATCACTCCTGTGATCAAACCGCCACTCCTTAGCGATTGATTACAATCTAACACACGAGGCTTTATCTGCAATAAATCAAAAAGCACCAACTATCGTGTAAAAAATAACCCATATCAATAAAAATAAAGATATATCAATAAGTTAATAATAAAAATTAATAAACCCAAAACACCAAATTCAAGATATTCCTACACGCCTGTAAGAAATATCTCACACACTGACTGGATAAATATCACATCACACAAGACACAAGCCTTATAGGGCATTGACTGACGGAGAAGACAGGATAAACTAGCAAAAATCGAAACGCTAAATAAAGACATACTCATGGATAGAAAATCATTGCCCATTTTATTAATCGCCTGGATATTTGTCATCTACGAATATGCGGTAAGGGTCTCCGATAGTGTGATACTACCAAGCTTATCAGTTCATTTAAGCTTAAGTGCTGCTCAATTAAGCGGGTTATCCTCAGCATATTACATTTCCTATGTTCTATTTATGATTCCCGCAGGCATACTCATTGACCGCTATGGATTACACCGCACTTGGCTTATCGCCATCAGTTTGCTGATTTTAGGATGTGTCTTATTCGCCTGGGCGCCTAGTCTAACCGTATTAATTATTGCTCGCATACTCATGGGTCTAGGCTCTAATTTTGCTGTAATTGGCACACTTGCCCTTAGTATAGGCTTCAAGCGCAAAGGGTTATTAATTGGCCTAACGATGGCTTTTTGCATGTTCGGCGCTTTTTTAGGTCAAGGTCCCTGGTTATTCATTACAAATATTTTAGGCCACTGGCAACTCACCTACTGGCTCGCTGCAGCTATTGGTTGTATTTTACTGATCGTATGGGCCATTATAGGAAAAAAAGTCGACTGAACTCAATATAAAGGCTGGGGTCCTACACGTCTGGCAAACCTTTAAGCAATTATTTTCATCTCCCACTTTCCTGCTTATTGCTATTTACGTGGGTTGTTTAAGTAGCCCCCAAACAGCATTCTCAGCACTCTGGGCCCCTACTTTCTTGCATAAAACCTACCAACTTTCACCAGAATCATCCGCCTATTTAACCTCATTGATTTCAATTGGAGGCTTATTTGGTGGAATTGCTCTTGGTTACCTGAGTGACTGCACAAAGAAAACTCCATTATTGCTTATGCTATGTGGTTATATCGCAGCGTTTTGCATGTTTTTAATTCTGCAAGGTCAACTCTCTTATTTTGGACTTGCTTTTGTGCTTTTAGCTGTTGGCTTTATCACGAATGCGAGTGTCATCGTTTTGCTTATATGGGACAATATTTTTCGAGATCCCCCCGAGCAACGGTCCAAGCGTCAACAAATATGTTTAATATGGGAGGCGGCCCTATTTTTCAAATGATTGTAGGCAGTTTAATCTCTGGCTTAAGCGGTGGGCATTTAATTAATCATGCAACACCTGACCAAATGAAAGAATCACTCTACCTCATCCCTTTTGCCATATTAATCACAAGCGCCTTACTCATTATTGTTCATACGAAAGAGTCGACAAGAAAATACAAAGAACAAACGTTAGGCTAAAGCATGCATGTGTATATTAGTTCGCAGATAGTCTCATTACTGACCAGATAGATTTTATTTTTATTTAATATTTTCTAAAGCAGACTTAATAGAGAAATCATATTCTTTTAATTTAGGATTGTAATATTTTGAGAATTTCTTAAAGTCAATTCTACTCGGATTACCATTAACTAAGTTATTAAAGTATGTAAAGCCCCCACTTTTATGTCAGTGCTAAAGTGGAATTTCTGTGCTTTTCATTTCTCATTTTTTTAAAGTTAATTGGCGATAAATTCGCAAGTGACTCATGAGGACGTTCATTGCTATACTGCTCAATCCATGGCCCAGTAATCTCTCCTGTACCTCTTCGG
>NZ_MDTU01000001.1:100907-104615 GCF_001720395.1 Piscirickettsia litoralis | reverse complement strand
CTTTACACTTCTAAGCTATAAAACCAGTGTGCGTCCAAGACATCCTCAACTTTGACGCCTGCTTCACCTTCGTTGAGCATCGCTACAATCTGCGATTCTGTTAGCTTTGATCGTTTCATCTTCATTCTCCTGTTTAAGTTAATTTAACAGAAGATTCCACTTATCACGTGTATTATTTTAGGGGAGGGTTACCTTACCAGTAGAGTTCAGCTGTGTCACTGATTAATTTAAAAAATTCAGATAAAATCTTTTACTATTTACAGGAGTTATTTCATGGAACTCAGCCAATGCCATCAAACCATTATCAACCTGATTGAAAGTTGGAAAATTCAAGAGTTATGTGAACAATATTTCGCGGCTGAATTTATATGGGAAGTCAAAGGCTCTAGCCAACTCTCAAAAACCTATACTTCTAAACAAGACTATTATAAGCAAGCTTTATACCGTCTCCAAAAACACCTTCAACCAAAAGCATCAATAAAGCTCATTCACTCTTATTCATGCGGTAATACATTGATTGTTGAGCTTGAAGGAAATATGACGACACTAAGCGGTCAACAATATAACAATCAGTACTGCTGGGTTATCAAAACTCAAGACAATTTAATTACCTCAATCACTGCCTATTTGGACACTCTATTGCTTGAAAAAATACTTTCAGATGAAAAAAACCAGTAAGCAAAGCATAGCGAATAAGTGTAAGCGGTCTAACTTTGTTAGTTTTGGATTTAAGAACTATGTGCTTTTGTCGCTTTACATGTTTTCACTAGAGACCATGTGGTGTTCCAAGGCTTTTTCCTAGAGGAAAAAAATGAGTGATAAAGGCCACAGAAATTCCACTTTAGCACTGACATAAAAATGGGGGCTTTACACTAAAAAATAAGCTAAATGACTTCTCTTAATCGTTCAATCACAATCAAGCTCAAATCCTCACCACTGATTTTTGCTAAAAACTGGTCTGCACCAACAGACTGCGCTTTTTGACGATTAAACTCACCAGAAATTGAAGTATTAAGAACGATATACAAATCTTTCAATTGAGGGTGTTCACGACACTTTTTAACGAAGCTATAACCATCCAAGTGCGGCATTTCAATGTCGGAAATGACCATTAACAATTGATTGTTAATCGGCTCCTTATTCTTAAGCATTGTTTCAAGTATGCTTAACCCTTGCACCCCATCATTTGCTGTTATACATTTAACCCCAACTTTTTCTAATATCAAGGTGATTTGCTTCCTAGCCGTCCGAGAATCTTCAACAATTAAAACTGTATAGTCTTTCGCTTGTTTTAGTATTGACTCTGAAGTCAATCCATCTGAAACAGATAAATCAGGTGGGATAATTTCGCTCAGGATTTGCTCAACATCGAGTATTTCCACTAACGTGTCTTTGACGTAGGTTACCGCAGTGAGGTAATGCTTATCGGACAAACCTTCAGGCGGCCGCTCAATTTTCGACCATTCTGTATGGATGATTTGATCAACCTCACTAATTAAAAAACCAATCACTGAGCGGTTATATTCACAAATAAGTATTACAGGTGCGTCCTTAAGATATTCACCATTAAGAACTTGATGAAGACTAACAAGAGGAATTGTTTTATAACTGCGGATGTGAGCCACTCCTTTAACTGCCGGGTGCATATTAGGGATGAGCGTAAAGTTTGGGCAATACATTATCTCCCGCAATTTAAATACATTAAGACCATACAACTGTTTGCTTCCCACACGAAAAAGCAGCAGTTCAACTCGGTTATCACCAGCAACTTCGGTTTTAATCGTAGACAAGGCTCTCTCTTAACCTACCCCTTTTTATCATTCTTGTGCCAAATGCGAGCACTATGCAAGTTTATTCCATGAAATACTGTAATTTTTTCTAAGAAGAAAGTAGATCAGCGTCGCCACTTCGGCAGATGTTTTTCACATCTACCTGTCGAAATCACCCCAGGCTCCTCCCTTCCTCACTCACTGAGCCTTTAGCTTAGAAACTCCATCATTAAGCGAGTGACCTGCTCTGGCGCTTCAATGCTTGAAACATGTCCACTGTCAATGAGATGCAACTTAGCTGAGTGAATACATCGCGCTAAGTTCTCCATTTGCGCTTGTTGAATCAAGCGATCATATTGCCCGGCAATGAGTAATGTCGGACACTGAATATCAACTAATGTCGATGTATAATCTTTTCTTGCCATAATTGCATGCTGTTGACGAATATAACACTCTGGCCCAACCGCCAAGGCCATGCGTTTTTCTAACGCCAGCAGTTTTTTGCTTTGCCGACTTTTATCACTAAGCCACATTCCAGGAAACGCGGAGATCAATGCCTCAAAGCGACCTTGCTCAGCGAGTCTAATGGCTTGGTGACGCGCTGAAATTGTTTTTGGGTCACAAGAATGAGCTGTAGTATTTAATAAGGACAATGTCTTCACACGCTTTGGGCATTGCTGCATTATTTCTAAAGCAATATAACCGCCCATAGACAACCCTGCCAAATGAAAACATTCACCTTGCTCAAGCGAATCAATGTGCTGAATCGTCTGCTGAGCCATCTCCTCTATTGAGCTCGCATCATTTACACCATAAATAATGTTAAAATCGTCACCTAGCCTCTCGGCTTGGTGTTCCCATAGCTCATCAGTACACAACAATCCTGAAATAAGAACTAAATTTTGCTTTTCTATCATAACTCACGCTTTATCATCGTTATTCTGTAATCAAACCTGCCAACACCAAAAGTAATCGAAAATACAACCGCTCCAGTATAAACCAAGCAAGCTAACGGGTGATTATCCACTCGCCTATCATCATCACGCTATACTAGCATAAAGAACCAATAAAATATTCTTTCATTTAATCACTCACAAAGCCGGCCAATAACTATAACCTATTGATTTATTTTAATTATTAAAAACTAAAATTTTATAAAAGTGATATAAAATTCTCTGTTGATAATTTTGAGTTAATTATTATTCTTTTTATTTATTTTCATCTCTTGCTGCCCAATAAAAAGCAATGCTGGAATTTTTCATCACCAACTCAATTATCTTGCATTATTTCAACCAGATAGATATTAAAAATAATTGCTTTTATAAAAAAAATAAAACCTTAAGTTAAGATCTATATAATAAAAACCATCAAGAAAAGCACATACTTTAAAATTCTATTCGCAATCACCAAACAACAAGGAACAACCTTGAAAGATAAGGTTCAAAGATTATATTTTATCGACAATCTCAGGTGGATTTTTGACCGCTATTGGTGTCTTTTTCCATACAGCAGAAGTCTATACCAGTCACTATACTTGGTGGTGGTATGTTATAGCGCCATCACCAGAAACCAATCAAGTGAACATATTAAATCACTATACCGATTTTCAACACACATTTCGCATGTCGCTCTTTTTGTTATTGGTGCTTTTTTCTCACAAATTTCTTACAACCATAAAGGGCCTCGAAGGTTTTTGATCGATCGTTTCAAACGGCTAGGAATCCCCCTATTAATAACAATCGTTTTACTAAGCCCAGCTTTAACTTACTTAGGCAACCTGGCCTATCAGCATTCTGACACACCGTTTTCTAAATCTTATTTGTCTCAATGGGGAGCTGGGGTAATGTGGTTTATAGAGCCACTATTATTATTCACCGTATTAATGGCGCTATTTTCCTATTTCTTTGGGACTCAACAACAACACTCAGAGTCCCCTCCC
>NZ_MDTU01000001.1:90329-100139 GCF_001720395.1 Piscirickettsia litoralis | reverse complement strand
CATATTTTAATAGACAAAGAAAGCAAAGATGTCCATAAATACCCCCCATTCTTTATAGCTTTAGACGCTGCCCCTTTGCGATACGCGCCCGCTTAGCCTTACACATTGCAGGGGTCACTGTAGAACTCAGGGAAGTAAGTTTGAAAAATAAGCCTCAAACCCTATTAGAGCTTTCTCCCAAAGGCACCGTTCCTGTTTTACAGCTTGAAAATGGCCTTGTTATTGATGAGAGCCTAGACATTATGACCTGGGCACTGCAACAAAGAGACCCAGAAAGCCTATTAAATTACTCTCCAGAGCAAAATCAGCGAGCAGAGCATTTTCTGGCACAGGTCCCCCAACTAAATAGTTACATTCGTCGCTATAAATTCATTAATCACCACCCCGAAACCAGTGAAGCACAAGCGAAAACAGCCCTTCTCAAGTTTCTCACCCAATACGAACACGCTCTAGCAACCCACCCTTATCTTACAGGGCCAACAAGCAAGCTCGTTGACTATGCCCTCTTCCCTTTCATCCGTCAACTGATGCGCCATGATAGCCAATGGTTGATTGACATTAATTACCAGCACCTAATAAGCTGGTACAAACACTTTGAGCAAACTCATTATTTCACAACAATCATGAAAAAATTTAACCCTTGGCAACCTGGCAATAAGGCTGTTTATTTGTAAATCATAAACATTGATCATAAAAAACAACCCCATAGCTCAACGAAAATATTGATATTATAAATACATGTAGTTTTCACAAATAAAAAACAAGAAAAACACGAAATTAGGCACGCTGATTTTTCCCTCATCCTCCTATAATTACACTTAAACAAATGAAGCGAGCAGTCCATACTGCGCAGCAAAAGTGCTATCTGAGCACTTCTTGGAGTGTATAATGAAACTTAAAGCCAACCCATTTAATAAAGTAAGCTTAAAATGGAAATTTGCTTCAATATCTCTTATATTTTCTATTTTTCTTCTCGCCGTAAGCTCATTTGTTACTTTTGAACTCAATGAAATACACCTTGATACTGTACAAGTCACTCAGGAATACACGCCAAGGGCAGAACAAGTTGGTCAATTATCCCAAGCTATTTTGGCCAGAAAACAAACTCTTTCTGAATATTTGCGCTTTGGTCAACAAGAAAAAGTTAATAAAATTGAGAAACAAAATAAAAACATCTACTCAAGAATATCAGACGTAGAAAACTATAAACTTAATAATGAAGAAAAACTACTAGTAGAAGACATTAAAAAATTTAAACAAAGAATATATATCAATATTTAAAAACAAAGTGGCCAAGTCTACAAAAGAATATCAAGGGCATACAAATAGAGTCGTCAATATCATTAGCCCTGAGGTTGAAAAAAATCTCTCTAGTGTCGCCGAAATAGCCTCAACAAATGAAAATTTTAAAGCGGCCAACCAGACGATTTACACTCTTTCTAAATTTGAGTCTTCTCGTGTTTATCTCGGTCAATACCTGACAACAAATAAAAAGTCAGAATTTGAGCGTTTTAATCATGGAATCGTGAAGACGAAGAGTGGTATTGCAAATCTTCAACAAGTGGTTACTGATGAAAAGTCAAAAGCGATTGTAAGCTCAATAGGAAAAAGCATTGCTGAACTAAGTACTCTTGGGCAAGCTATTCAAAAGTCAATCAGCACGATTAATGAATCCTCTAAAAGCCTTACAGGCCTCTCCGCCAAAATGATTAAAGATACAACAAAACTACAAGATAATGTTTGGCAAGGCTTGAATGCAAGGGGTGAGCATATAGAGTCAGCAATCTCATTAACAAATACCCTAACATGGATAATTACCGCAGTTGCCGTATCACTGGGCCTAATCGTTTCTTTCTTAATTACAAGGAAAATTGGCAATGCAATTAGCCATATTGTTAGTCTTTCTGGTCGCATCGCCGAAGGTCACATGAATGATAACATCGAAGTAAAAACACAAGATGAATTAGGAAATTTGCTAAAAAGCTTCAAAACGATGCAAAGCAACCTTAAAAATAAAATGGCAGAAGAAAAAGAAAAATATCTGGAAGGTTTGCGCATAAAGGTAGCATTAGACTCTGTCAATCAAAATGTTATGCTTGCCGATAAAGACTACAATATTATCTATCTTAATGATTCTTTAAAACAAATGCTCAGCGATAACGAAGAGCAAATTCAAAAACAAGTCAAAGCATTTGACGCTCAAAATATCATCGGCACAAATATTGATACTTTCCATAAAAACCCAGCCCACCAACGTAAAATGCTCGATGAGCTTACCGAACCTTACTCGACCACACTTGTCATTGGTGACTTACATCTTGCTATTGCAGCAACCCCGATTTTTGATGAAGACAACCAAAGAACAGGAACCGTCACTGAATGGGAAGATGTTACTGAATCTATTTTACAAAAACAAAAAGAAGAACAACAAGCTCAAGAAATGAAAGCACAGTCAGAAGAAAATGGCCGCATCAAAGTGGCATTAGACCGTGTCAACCAAAATGTTATGATGGCAGATAAAGACCTCAATATTATTTATATCAATGATTCTTTGCAAACAATGCTCAGTGATAATGAAGAGCAAATCAAAAAATATGTGGGCAAGTTTGATGCAAATAATTTAATAGGACAGTGTATTGATATCTTCCATAAAAACCCAGCTCATCAGCGAAAAATCCTTGATGAACTAACAGCGCCTTATGAAGCAAAGCTACAACTAGGCGATATTTATATTGACCTCACGGCAAGCCCAATTTTTGACGAGCATGGTGAGCGCATAGGCACGGTGACCGAATGGAATAATGTCTCCGAAGAACGTCGCATCGAAAAAGAAGTCAATGATATTATCCACTCTGTATCAGAAGGTAATTTAAATTCAAAAGTAGAAACTGAAGGCAAAGATGGGTTTTATCTCAACCTTGCAGAAGGTCTTAATAAGATCACAGATATCAATCGCCGAGTACTCGACGAGACAACAACCGTCATGCAGTCGCTCTCACAAGGCAACCTTAATACACGTATGGAAGGTGACTATCAAGGCAGCTTTGCAGAGTTAAAGCAATACATTAATAACACGGTAGGCCATTTAACAAATGCAATTGGCGATACGGTCTCTGTCTTGGGTGCAGTCAGCAAGGGTGATCTCACCCGCCGTATTCATGGCAGTTATGATGGTATATTTAATGATTTACAAAGCTACGTTAACCAAACCTCAGAACGATTGACAGACATCATCGAGCAGATTCGCTCAGGTAGTCAAAATGTCTCTAAAGCCGCTGGAGAAGTTGCAACTGGCAATAACAGCTTGAATCAACGCACACAAGAACAAGCTACTGCACTTGAAGAGACATCAGCAAGTATGGAAGAAATTTCCTCAATGGTCACACAAACCTCCAAGCAGTCTGACCAAGCCAATGAACTCTCTAAACAAGCTAAAAAATGTGCTGAAAATGGGGGACAGGTTGTCACTACAGCGATCAATGCGATGGAAACAATCGAATCTAGCAGCAAAGAAATATCAGCCATCATCAACGTCATCGATGATATCGCCTTTCAAACAAACCTACTTGCATTAAATGCTGCTGTAGAGGCTGCTCGTGCCGGAGAACAAGGCCGAGGTTTCGCCGTTGTTGCCTCTGAGGTTCGCAATCTTGCTCAACGCAGCGCATCCTCTGCAAAAGAGATCAAAGAGCTAATTAATGCCAGTGTCAATAAAATTGAAGATGGCGCTAAACTCGTTATTGAAACCGGAAAATCACTTGATGAGATTGTGCAAGTGATTCAAGACGTCTCTAAAAATGTCGGCGAAATTAATAACGCAAGTCAAGAACAAGCTGCAGGCGTGAAAGAAGTTAATCGTGCTGTGATTGATATGGACCAAAAAACGCAGGCGAATAATAGCTTGGTTAAACAAATGACGCAGCTTGGTGAAGATATGGACCAGCAAGCAAACCAACTATTAAGTTCAATTTCCTTCTTCCATACAGATACAAACACCGAGGTAGAAGATAACTCTCAACACCAAAACTCTAGGCATGAGGTAACGACAGATAAAGCTCACACTCAACTCAATGAAGAAAGCAGCAATAATCAGCAAAAGGATGCTGTAGAGCCCAATCAAGACCAAGCTAAGTGGGAAAATTTTTAACTAAGAAGAGTAAGTCTAAACCCTAGCCTCAAAAGCAGTTGCCATATCATATTGATATGGCAGCCCTTTTTTAAGGGACTAGATAAGGCTTTAGTTGGTATTGCATCGAATTAAAAGTGAAAATTTGTGCACAAAGCAATAATTTAAAAAAGTTTCCCAACCACCTCAAATTTCGTTTAAGCTAGCGATCTAAGTACACGTAATCAACACAGCATAAACGAAGAGAAAATGCCATGAACACGACCATAGACCAAGACCTTCTGCAATCTTTATCAGCAAAAGCAGCTTCCTTACCCCGAAAACGGATTAACCTCAATTTTCATACAGATGACCACGCACCCTGCCACCGCCTATTAATCGCAATCGAACCCAACAGCTACGTCCGCCCTCATTGTCATGCCGACCACAATAAAGATGAAACGATGCTGGTGCTTCAAGGCCGCTTAGGTCTAATTTACTTCGATCAAGATGGTACGGTCACCAAAACTTTCGTCCTAAGCCCTAATGAAACCATCGGAACAACGATTCCCCACGGTCAATTGCACAGCGTCATTGCTTTAGAAGCGGGTACTGTCTTTTTTGAGAGTAAAGCAGGCCCTTATCAACCTCCGCAAAAAAATGAAATATCCACGTTTGCTCCTGCTGAAAATACACCAAAAGCCACAGACTATCTTCAAAAGTTATATCAGCTCTTTGAAGTTGAGTAAGCAACAAGCAAAGAGAAGCCAGCTCTGTGTTAATAATTATTTTACATCGCTGGCTTCTCATTTTTGTCTAGGAGTTACTAGATTGGATCCGACATGGCTCTTCATTTAATAAAATACCCTCCGGCACTTCAGCCGCTCCTTGCCCCTGAAAACCAAAGCTCACTGTACCTTGAGCTGGAATTTGGCTATTATAAAGCTCATTTTTAAGAGTCACTCGACCTGCTTTCATCTCACCTCGCGCATTCCAAATATTAATTAACTGGCTGTTATAATCCCAAGTTAATTGCCAACCATTGATTAATTCTGATCCGATATTTTTAATGGTAATATCAGCCACAAAACCATTTTGCCACTGATCTTTTATTTTAAAATCAACTTCACAATTGACTAAAAAATCATCGCTCGCCTTAGCAATTAATCTAATTGTTTGTACAGTACGAGCACCTTGTTTATCTTTTGCACTTAAAGATAAATTCGCGGAGCTATTTGCTAGAGTATTCGCTGGAAACTGTACAGCGAGCTGGCTAAACTCTGATAATGTTAAACTTTGACCTGAAAATACTTTTTTACCTGCAGCAAATACAGTAACGCCTTCAGAAACAGAGACTAAATTTAGATCTAAAACCCCACCTTCAGGGTCTTCTGGTAAAGTTAAATGAAGAGGAACAATATCATTAATCGCGGCCTGAATTATTTTATTTTCCCCCATTAAAGGAGCTCGGTTTTTATAACTTAGCCCTATTTGCTGGCACGGCTGCCCATTAAGTAAATATGCTTGCGGCACTTGAAAATGTCCAACCCCTTGAAAACCAAAGCTAATAAAATTATTCACCTGAATCGCTTGATTATAAGGCTTGCCACTCACCGATGATACTCCACCCTGCGTCGCAATATCTGCATTCCAGATATTACTCACTTGGTAATTTTTAGTTTTAAAGTCAAGCTGCCAGTCATTAACCACTAAGTTTGAATTATTATAAACGGTCAGCTTTGCAACAAAGCCATTTTCCCACTCATTAAGCTCTGTTTTCACCGTACACTGCTGCAAGTCTTGCTCTTTTGTTGTAAGCTGCACCGTTAAGATCGCACTGCCACCACGAGCATCCTGAGCGATTAATTCAAGTGTTTCAACCAAATTGATAGGAGTCCCTATAGGGTAACTAATATTTAAAGCAGATAACTCGGCAATTGAAAGAGTTTGCCCTTGTCGTATTACCATACCCAAAGCCGTCAGCTGCCCATGTTCGGGCAAGCGAGAAACTGTGATTGTCAGTGCATCGTGATTACTGTCTGTAGGCTGCGGTAAATTCAAGGCAATTTCTTGATCATATTGTTGATTGTAAATTGCAATGGTTTTATTCGGTCCAAAAATAGGGGCTTCATTTTCAACTAATAACCGAATGCGTTGCGTGCTGATATTTCCAGCGCTATCCACCGCCTGATAACTAAATTCATCATTCGTTAAATTACTTCCTAAGTAACTTACCGTCAATTGAGTTAACTCATTTACTGCTATTTTCTGACCAGAATGAACCACCTGACCAGTACTATTAGCAATCACAGAAGCTCCTACAGGCACTTTAGTAATCACAACCTCTACTTCACCACCTTCAGGGTCTATAGGTGCACTAATCGCCAAAGCCGTTGGCACACTGGGTTGATCAATGGTAATGGATTTATCTTCATCAATAATAGGAGCTTGGTTAACAGGTGCAGAATCAGGAGCGAGCCCAAAGACTCGAATATTTCCCTCATAAACTGGAATATAATGGGTTAGATGACGACCATCTTGAGTTAACTCTCCATCAATAACCTCACGAAATGACCAATCATTTTGATAATTCATACTTATTCCTAGCTCAGCAGGAATACTTAGGCGAAACTGTACTTCACGACGGTGAGACTCTTGTGTTCCCGGTGCAATCGCCTCTCCAGAAAAGTCAATTTCTATAAAATAAATGGCTTTTTCTTTATCAAACACCTGCAATGCAGAGACCTGAGCGCCTTGATTAAAAGCAGTTGTTATTGCTATATTCTCTGGGGTTAAACCGGCATTTATTTCTTCTTTTAAATTTATAAAATAGCGAAAACTTAAATTGTCTGTTATACGCGCAGGCCAAGCTGTTTTGTTACGTAATAATGCACTAATTTCAATGAAATTTACTCCTTGGGCATTCACTTTCGCCTCTAATGCAAATTCGTCATCACGCACTGCATTTTCTGGGAAATTATCCAAGGGCCTTCCACCAAACTCCATGACCATACGGGCAAGCGCACCAGAAAATCCTGCATTATAATCAAGGGCGACCTCGTTACGGATATAATCATTGCGATTATCAATATAATCCATATCATCTGTACTGCCTGGCCCACCGACTAACGCACCATATAAAGTATGCCGAGAAGGGTTAGGGATAGAAAGCGGCGACCCACCCAGCCAAGTTCCATGTGCCGTACGATGGTGGGGGTTTTTCGGTGGGTTATTACCAAACCCGACAACATAACTGCTTTGGCGAGAGTTATCACCTAGCATATAGTTAATCTGACGCTTAGCAAAACGTTGATAACTTGTAACCAAATCTTCTTTAATATTATTTTTAGCCAGATAGTCCGCATAAATAAAGGCAATTAGCGCTGTATTTGCCGAATATCGCAAAGAACCCCACTGGTCTAACCAAACTAAACCACCAGAAGTACGACGTACACAATCCGTGGTTTGTGTGCAGGCCCAACGATTTAACCAATTTTCTGCATGATGCTGATACTGCTCTTTTCCAGTTAATGTTGCTAATAATACATAGCTCCCATAACTTTTATCATCCCAAGCATGTGTCCAGGCCGTGCGACCTTGTATGCCATTATGATCTTCATCAAGAAGGTTATTATAGTTATTTTCAGCATAAGTTAAATAATGAGCCTCTCCTGTTGCTTTATAAAGCCATAACGCAGCCCACACCAACTCATCTTCGTAGCCACTCCAAGAGCGATAAAACTGCGCAGCATCACGAATACTATCTGAATATTTCCCTCGGTATTGGTTTGCAAAATCGAATAATTCTTTAGCATGACGAAGCAGCTCTTTTTGTTCTGCATAAACCGCATAATCACCACCAGCACGCTTTAACACTAAATACATTGATGCTAAAGCCGCTGCAGTTTCCGCGGCAAGGTCAGACCCTGGATTTTCAGTATTAATCCGATAGGCAGGTCTGGCCATCTGCATAACCTCAGCCGCTCCCCAAAAAGCTATGATCAAGTTGACCATCACCCACCTGACCATAAAACACATTAGGGCTTGGATGAGCTTTTATAATATAGTCAATCGCCCATTTAAAATTATCCAATAAGAAGGGCAATTGCTGACTTTGTTCATAACCTTCATAGTGTTCTAGCGCCCCCCAAGCCAGTAAACTAAAGGTCGCTGCCATAGGAAAACCAAATTTAACATGGTCTCCAGCATCATAAAACCCACCTGATAAGTCAATATTTTGATCACTACCATCTTGCAATGCCGAATGCCCGCGCCATTCAACTCGATTTAATCCAGGTGCTTTTCCACGTACAGGCAATAATCCTGAGCGCTGTGCATCATAAAAATAAATAGACTTTTGCAAAGCTTCTGCATAGTTAAAGCCATTTGCTACCACTTCTTGCTTATACACAAAACCACTCGCTAACAATAGTGATAGCCATAGAACTCTTTTTTTCATCAAGCAATCTCAATAAAATAATATCCTTGTTATTGAATCAATAGTTCACTTAAATTAAAAAAAATTAAGAATATTTAAATTACTTACTTCCTAAATTTACCAACAATTAACATAAAAATTTATCAACTCTAACAGCAAAAAGACAGATGTATACTTTACTTTAAAATAAGACTAATAATAATTACTCTCGAAAAAATATCCCTAACCATATATAAAATATTCCTGACTCAGCCCTTCACTACCATCAACACCTTATTCAGAAAAAATTTAGAAAAACAATTTTACTGGATCGGTTATCTCAGTACTGGCAGTGTACACCACGACCAAAATACTGAACTGAGTAGGTAATGAAGATAATCATCTACAACAACCTGCCTCTAACTTCAAAACTTCGAATTCAGGTTGCAATATTCTTTGCTATATCATTCTAATAAACTGAGATTAGAAGTTGCAGTTAACTACATAGTCCCCCCATACTTAAAGGAGTTAAAATAAAACGGAAGGGTAAGATCTTGGAAATCTCTATTATTTTAGCGGAAGATAATGAGTCTGATGCAAAACTATTAATACAAGCCTTAACTAAAAAGTGCATGGCAACCCTTAAAATTAAGCATGCCTTTAACGGTGAAGAAGCATTAAAAGTTATGTTGGCAGATCATCCGGTGGATTTACTCATTACAAATTTGTATATGCCAAGGATGGGGGGGCGACAATTACTGCGCGATATGCGTGATCACTTACAATTTAGAAAGCTACCTGCGATTGTATTAACAAACTCAGACTATAATCGTGATATGGAATATTGCATGAAACTGCAAGTCAATAGCTACCTTTTAAAGCCCTTTGACTTAGCAGAGTTAAATCGCGTGATTGAGATTATCAATCAGATCATTGAAGATATTCTAGCGGATAAGTCTTTAAAGGATTGTGGTTAATCGCTTTAATATATAACGTGAGTTCGATATAAGGCTCTATTGAAAAAGCAGCTCGTTTGCAATTAATATTTAGGTTCTCATAATCTAAATCCACTGCAAGGAGCTGCTTATGGATACCAGCTTAATCGGTTTGTTTTGTATTGTCGATGACTTTTGTCAGGTTTTCTTGCCTCACTGGAAAGCCTCATTACTTGAACACCAAGATAAGCAGCGCAATAAGCCAAGCCGCATGTCGACCAGCGAAATAATGACCCTCATGATTTATTTTCATCAATCCCACTATCGCAACTTCAAGCATTACTATCAAAGAG
>NZ_MDTU01000001.1:83353-89508 GCF_001720395.1 Piscirickettsia litoralis | reverse complement strand
ATAAAATTCGCAAGAATATGAAAAATAAGCTCATGCCTATCATCGATAAAATTTTACTCAGAAAACGTGGAATTATTGAAAGTGTATTTGATCAACTTAAAAACATCTCACAAATCGAACATTCCAGGCATCGTAGTGTCAACAACTTTATTGTCAATATTCTTGCTGGATTAGCAGCCTATTGTCTTCAAGAGAAGAAGCCATCTCTTAACATCCAGCATAACCTATTGACCAGCTGAGTTATATCGAACTCACGTCATATAGGTTTAAATAGTGATATCATTGTGATCGCCAGGTTAATATAAAACTCCTAAAAAACAAGCTGGACACTATTTTGCTTGACTCCCTGCCCGCGCAGGGATGGTGAATATAAAGCCGTGATCATGACCTATAATATCGAGCTTTTGCTAAAAACCAACTTTATAAATTTGGCCCGTTTGTTTACCTTCAACACTTTTACTATAGGCTTTAGCAACCTCAGCGGCAGCAGCAGGCGCATAGCCCCTAAAGTAATTTTCATAGCGAGATAAAGCTTCTGTCACAACAGTTGGGCTGACAGTATTAATCCTTAATGAATTCGGCAGTTCAATGGCCGTAGAACGAACAAATCCATCAATTGCACCATTGACCATTGCCGCAGAACTGCCTTGGACAATGGGGTCATAGTTTAAGATTCCACTAGTCAATGTGAATGAACCACCATGATTTAAGTGTGAAATCCCCTGAAGAACTAAATTCACTTGCCCCATCAGCTTATGGCTGAGGCCAAAATGATAATCTTCGCTGTCCAGTTCATTAATAGGAGCAAATTTGACACGGCCTGTCGTCGCAATGATGGCATCTAAATTATGTGTTTTCTTATAAAGCGCTTGTATAGAAGCTAAGTCCGTAATATCAACTTGTATATCACCACTTTGTGACCCAGCAATGATAATATCATGACGTGACCCAAGCTCTTCTTTAACAGCCTGGCCGATAAGACCCGTACCACCGACGATCAATATTTTCATAAGCATTCCTTAACAAATTACAATGAATCTCACACCAACTCAGTCTATTTACTAAAACTATCCTAAAAGTCATAGAGTTGTATAGCCTAGCCGTGTGTATTTTGACGTTAGTTAAAAAAAGACTGGGCGAATTTTCTTTTAACCTGATGAATATTAACATGGATTTTTTTTCTTGGCAGAATGGCAAGGTTTTCGCATAATAATGGCAGCAGTATTAGAAGAGGTTCATGTGTAATGATTGATGGCAAAGCCACGCCCTGTGTTGGTTTGTGTTCTACCGTCTATGGTGACGATGTTTGTCGAGGTTGTAAGCGTTTTTACCATGAGATCATTGACTGGAATCAATATGATATCAATCAAAAACAAAAAAACCTGGTGGCGCTTAGAGCAGCTTACTGTCGAGATTTTGCAGCCCAAAATCGAAATCGTCGATATTGAAATTCTGCGCGCTCAATTAGATAAGCACCAGGTACGTTATTTTCGCTTTCAAAGTCCCTTTTGCTGGATTCACGCGCTACTGCGTGCAGGCGCTGAGAAAATTAACGATATCGATCGCTATGGCATTAAGCTACATAGAGATTATATTCAGCTTTCTCTGGTTGAGTTTTTACATAAAATTGAAGATGAGTTTTATCAAAAATCAACGGACTGGTTTAATGATTCGATAGAAGAAATAGAACCAATTGAGTTTGTCATTCAAAAGTAACCTGAACTTTCTAGGAGAGTTCAGGTTTTGCTGAAACTTGGCTCTTCTTCTCTAGAGCATGATTACCGGCGTTTTTTTTAACAGCCACTTTGCAATGCCATATAGAGAAATCAAAATCCAGAAGACTTCAATAATAAATGAGCCTAAGTTAAAGTGAATGCACAAACTAATAAGCAGTAAAATAGCGCCAACGAGGTTAATAATCGAAAAAGGCAAGCTCCCTGGGGCAACACGTTGTGATACCACTAAAAAATTACGCAATCACCACCAAAACCATACCCACCGTACCGATCAGCTGGCCAAATAAAGAAACACTCACAATTTAACTCACTTCAAATCAAACAAATCATTACAATAATACAAACAAAAAGAAGGGAGCATTTGCCCCCTCCTTTTAAGCCTACCATAAAAGTAAAATATGGTAAAAGCAGCAAAAAGCTACAGTTTCTCTTTGATACGTGCAGCTTTACCACGTAGAGCGCGAAGATAGTAGAGTTTAGCTCGACGTACCGCACCACGGCGCTTCACTTCAACACTGTCAACCAACGGGCTGTGTGTTTGGAATGCACGCTCAACACCCTCACCGTGAGAGATCTTGCGTACAGTAAAAGCAGAATGTAAACCACGCTTACGCTTAGCGATAACAACACCTTCAAAGGCCTGTAAACGCTCACGACTTCCTTCTTTTACTTTCACCTGGACAACCACTGTGTCACCAGGACCAAATTCAGGCAATGCATTTTTACGCATTTGCTCTTGTTCAATTTGCTTAATAATATCGTTCATGGCGAACCTCTCTGTTATTAAGAATTACTTACTTTATCAAGATCACTAGCAGAGCCGCACTGTGCTGCTTTAGCAAGATACTCGTCCAATAATGATTGCTGTTTTGCGGTCAACTCTAAGCGCTTAAATAAGTCAGGCCGTCTTAAATACGTCCGTCCTAGCGCTTGCTGTTGACGCCAACAGTCAATCTTCTCATGATGGCCACTCATCAGTACTTCTGGTACTTGACGACCATCAATTGACTCAGGTCGAGTATAGTGCGGGTAATCTAGCAATCCCGCCATAAATGAATCTTGTTCAAAAGACTCAGCATCTCCTAGAACACCGGGTAGAACTCGAATGATCGCATCCATTAACACCATTGCTGGAAGTTCACCGCCACTTAAGACATAATCCCCAAGTGAGATTTCTTCATCAACATCAGCCTCAATGACACGCTCATCAATGCCTTCATAACGCCCAGCCAATAAAATCAACTCAGGCATTTTGGCAAGTTCTAACACTTTGCTCTGGGTTAATGGTGCTCCCTGGGGAGATAAATAAACCACTCTGGCCTGCGCTGAGGTTTTCTTACGTGCTGCAGCAATCGCATCACGTAAAGGCTGAACCTTCATCAACATGCCCGGACCCCCACCATAAGGGCGATCATCGACGGTACGATGAACATCGTGAGTAAACTCACGCGGATTGACTGTACTGACCTGCACAGCTTTTTGCTGCACAGCTCGACCTGTCACTCCATATTGTGTTACCGCCTGAAACATCTCTGCAAACAGGCTGACCACACAAATATTCATCAGTACTCAGGATCCCAATCAACGATCATCTGTTGTGCCTTAAGATCAATCTTAATCACAACATGATCGAGATAAGGGATTAAGTGTTCACTTTCACCATTAATCACCATGACATCATTCGCCCCGGTCTCAAGCATGCTCGAAACCGTCCCCAATGGCTGACCTTCTACGGTGACCACATTGAGACCTTCAAGATCAGTCCAATAGACATCACCCTCATCAAGCTCAGGCAATTGATCTCGAGTGACATAGATATCACAGTTGGTATAACGCTTAACAACATCTCGATCGTTGCATCCTTCGATGCGCATCAAAATGTCATTTCCCGCAATACGCGTAGAGCGGACAGCAACTTCCTGCCACTCTTTTCCTTGGCGAATATACCAAGGACGGTAATCTAAGATCGCCGTCTTTTGTTCAGTAAAGGAATTGACTTTTATCTCCCCACGCACACCGTGAGCTGCACCAATACGGCCAACAACAACTTTGTGATCAGGCTGATTCATCTTTTCCATTACAAACAAGGAATTGCGTTCAAATTACGCAGCTTTGCGTGCTTTTTTAACAAGCACAGCAACTCGATCAGACATTTGCGCGCCTTGAGCAACCCAGTGATCTACACGCTCAAGATCAAGACGTAAGCTTTCAGCTTGGCCTTGTGCAACTGGGTTAAAAAAGCCAATACGCTCAATAAAGCGACCATCACGTGGACTGCGCTTATCTGATACGACAACTTGATAGAATGGACGTTTTTTCGCACCACCGCGAGCCAAACGAATTGTTACCATCGTTGCGTTTCCTCTATACTATCTTCTTTTAAAATCAATAAAATAGCGCTCTAAACTACTGTTTAGAGTCGCCGCAATGTGCTTTTACTTAGAATAAACTCAATAAAAGACTGGCGTAGTATATCCATTTTTGCTTTGTAATGCAAAGATTAAGGCTATCAGGCTGTAGCTAGCGATGAATGCTTTTGGTTTTCAGACGCCGTAACAAAAAGCACCATTAAAGTCATGGTGCTTTTTGTGCTTACCAGCATTGATTTACTCTGACTTATTCATAGTTTGACCAGTGTCTAGTCAGAAACAACCTCTTCACCAACGTGTTCTTTTTTCTCTACAGCAGGCTGGCAAAACTCATGATACTCAGAAACAAGCGATTCTGCCGGCTCTTGCAAACCAGACAACAAATACAGCAGATCTTCAGCATGCTTGAGCTTAACCTTCTGCTCTTCAAACTCTTTCACTTTGCTAATTGCTTCACTCGCTTCAAGCTCCCCAATCTC
This sequence comes from Piscirickettsia litoralis, assembly GCF_001720395.1. Classification (NCBI taxonomy): domain Bacteria; kingdom Pseudomonadati; phylum Pseudomonadota; class Gammaproteobacteria; order Thiotrichales; family Piscirickettsiaceae; genus Piscirickettsia; species Piscirickettsia litoralis. The sequence goes on along the minus strand of NZ_MDTU01000001.1, from coordinate 84,924 downwards.
TTCAACAAAGGTATCGATCAGATAAGCTTTACCAATTGCGTATTGCTTTACCGCATTCATCACAGAAAAAGCCTCTGGTTTACGGGGTAAGCGAGTTGCATTTAACATGCAATTATCAAATAATACCGTAAAATCACGTGTTTCAAATAAAGCATTAAGCACATGGCCATTGAAGCTATCGGGTCGGGTAAAAAAAACAACACTTTCGAAAGTATGGTGCTCAAGTAGCTCGACCATATTGCACTGATGTGTATACGTACTCGCATAAGCAATACGTTTAATCTCTTTTGCCATTGTTCTTCCTTGAAAAATATATACTATCTCCTACTAAAGAGCATAACCTGAGAATAACAGAAAGCCAAACCACATCGCTTTACCTTGTCATCAATTTTTCTAAAATAAGCTGACTTAAGCGCCGAGGAATCTGCTCTAGGCTTATCACATTCTCCTGACAACCTTTTGCAAAGGCCTCACCCGGCATGCCCCAAATTACAGAACTCTGCTTATCTTGCACCAAAACGCTCGCTCCAGCTTTTTTCATAGCAAGTAAACCTTCTGCCCCATCTTTGCCCATTCCAGTCAATAAAGCACCTATGGCATAAGAGCCACAAACAGCACTGACAGACTGAAACAATAAATCCACCGAAGGCCGATGACCTGACACCTTCGCCTCATCAAACAACTCGCAAAGGTACTGCCCTGTCCCTGAAAGCACCAGTCTCATATGCTGATCTCCAGGAGCGATATAAACATACCCAGGATAAATGACAGTTTGATCTTTGACTTTATGAATAGACAAAGAGGAAACAGCATTTAAACGCTCAACGAAAACAGGGCTAAATTGCTCCGGAATATGCTGAACAATAACAATGGGCGGATAACAATCTGGCAACGAAGATAAAATATACTTTAAAGCTTCAATTCCCCCTGTAGAAGCCCCTATTGCGACAACAAGCTTTGCCAAGTCCTGCTCTCGATATTGCAAAACCTGCTCGTGCTCATAACAGGACAACTGCCCTACATACTGATTCGCAACAAAACTATTTTTTTTATAATGATTCATTCGACGAGAAACCTGTAGCTTTATAATAGATTGAAGCTTCACCGACAGAAAACTCTCGATACCCAGCCAACCATAATGATCATTTTCAGCAGGCTTAGTAACAAAGTCTAAAGCACCCAACTCCAAGGCACTTAATGTCATCGAAGTTCCCTTTTCCGTTAGTGTTGATAAGATCAGTACCGGCAAAGGCGTGCTCTCCATCAACTCTGCAAGAAAAGCCAAACTGTCTATCGCCTTCATTTCCGTCGATAACAAAACAGCATCGGGTTGCTCTGCAATAATATCTTCAAATGCGGTTTGTGCCGTCATCGCCTGAGCAACAACGCTCATACCTACAGTAGAATTAATAATCTTAGCCAGGCATTGCTGACTATAAGGCGAGTCATCGACAATCATTATGCGAATCATTTTATCAATCCAGCACAGGGCTTATTTATTTTAGGATAATCTTTCAAAAGCCAGCATCACCATTTTAATTTCACCTAGCTGATTTTATCCAATAAATCTA
>NZ_MDTU01000001.1:63624-80476 GCF_001720395.1 Piscirickettsia litoralis | reverse complement strand
AATGAGCTTTTTCGAAGAGCATCAGCCTATCTTTTTTGATGAAACAATTATTGATAAATCACTGCTTTTAAAAAAGCTACATGCTTTAGAGATAGAAAGGCTATCTCAGTCAGACTGGGACTACATCCATGCGCTCGCCAAGTGCCATAATACCAAAGAAATCGCTAACTCAATCAACAGAACATCAAGAACAGTTGATGAAAAAATACGGGAACTTAAAAAACGCTTTGACCTGAACTCACGTTCTGACCTCATAAATCTTGCAAAAATCCTTTCAGATGAAGTAACTGTCTAAAACGGTCTTAAAAGTATGTGATAAATACAGTCCCTCTACTTACTGTTTTTGCATAAACTTCAAACTAACGGTATAAATGTCACCTTAGGGTCTGTGAGATATATGAGCAAGCCTTGTCTTAACCTTCTTCTCGTTGAAGACAGCACCGAAGACCAGATGCTTGTTAAACTCGCCTTAAAAAAAGTAATATTTCCCTACAACTTAATCATTAAAAGTGATGGGGAACAAGCATTAGAACACCTGATCAATAATAAAAATCCAGAAAATGCAATGCTCTTAGACATCAATTTACCTAAAATCAATGGCTTTGAGCTACTCGAAACAATACAACAAATTCACCAAGGCTCACACTACAAACCAATTTACACAGTGATTTTCACCACATCCAAATCAAACGCAGATAAAAAGCGCGCAGAGTCTCTAAGCGTAGACGGCTATTTTGAAAAACCTGATCAACTTCAGTATTATATCGACCTCCTCAACAACATCTATCAAAAAATTTTCACCGACTAATAAACTCATACTAATAAATTAAACACGAATCGCCTATAATTTTCATAGGTCTATCAGCTCCAAGCCTCATTTATTTTGTTTAAAAAGAAAGGAATCATAGCAATGCAACAAGATAAGTTTAAACAAATCTCAAATGACCTGATGATATTTAAAAAGAATGTATTCTTAGCCAATGAATTCGACCACAACCCCATTGCAAAGTCACACAAACAGTTTAATCAAGATCAAATCGCTTTTTTTATTCAGCAATGGGCACTTGTTGCCAACCGCTATATTACTAATTTAGTCCAAATTGAAAAAACGATTAGTAACGATGGCTGGGAAATTGTTGTTACGATGATTCAAGAAATCATCGCTGACGAACTTGGCCGTCATACCCAAGGTGCGACTCACTATGAAGTATTGACCCAAGGCCTTAATGAAACACTAAGTGTTGATTTTAGCCATTTGACTCCATCAAAAACAACAGAAACTCTTTTTAAGAAAATGGACCATATTCTCTCCAAACAAACGCCTTATATCATTGGAACACTCTATGCGATAGAAGCAAAAGCCATCGATGAACTGCTCATGTTTAAACAGCTCATGCTTTCTTTGTCTAAAAATAACCTTTCCAAAACAATGCAGATTTTTCTTGATGGCCATATCAATGAATGGGAAATTACTCATCTGGAAAACCTAAATAATAGCATCTATAAGTACCTGATCCCTGAAGATTACGATAAATTTCGTTCAGGGTTTGAAGATATCCTTCTAGCACTTAATGCTTGGTGGATTAATATTAACCAAGAGACTTTAAGGTCACAAGAAACGACAACCGCCTAAGACGAACTATCAATATAAAATCAAGCCAGTTGGATGAAATTCTATATTCGACTGGCAATAAAAAATAAAAATAGGAAACATACATGAAATCGATCATCGCCACATTGCTCATATTAACGCTATCTGGTTGCGCACACCAGCAAGTCTCCTCTTTAGGAGGAGGTTCAAGTTCTGGCTCTTCTTGGGGTGGCTTGGGTTTAATTTCTAACTTCTAGGTTAATTTATAAAAGTCAATAAGTATAACGCCAAGTTAGCACTAAGGCATTTAAATCTACCAATAAACAATGGTCACTGGTGCCGCAAGTTGCTCCAGAGCGAGTCAATAGCGTTGAATCTTGTGTCGCAACATAACCGCGTAGTGCAAGCTCAATAGATGAGTGTAATGTTAGCTGTAGACCAACTCCTGCATTCACCTTAGTCGGTAGTGAGGCTATGTTTTGATACATAGGCAAATAAGCCTGGTAATCTGATATATCATTAAAAACGAAATACAATTCACCCGCACGACGTCCATCAGCAAAACTTGTGCACGCATACAAGCTTGGCAATAAAATACAAGTAACAAACAACAAAGCCGTCTTAGCCAATTTCACCACAAAACTTCAAAAACCTATTTTATATTCAACTTCCAATACAACAGCGCCTAAACTCTAAACTCAAAGACCACCCACTCCTGATTAATGCTTTTAACTTTCAAGCTAGAGACTAGCCATTTCACTTGTATTGTTAAAAATTATATTTTATCTTAACAGCAGCCGAATGAGATTCAGCATGCTCTTGCCAGCTATAATCATAATTCATGGATAGTGTTAAATTATCATTTTGGTAATATGTCAACCCGACACCAAGATTATAATTTAAACGATCTGGCGGCGGCCCTTCTAAACTCACCGGGTTCGGTAATGCAGACGTTGTTGCCGCAACACTCGCTCGCTCGCCTAAAGCATCATAAAACAGCTGAGCATGAATTTCTGGTTGCAACACACCATTTTTCAATGGGTAATCATATTTTAATTTCACGCCAATGCCTAAATTTAATTGCTGAAAACTATCAAACTCAACCTGATAACCTCCTTGAGCAAGGTTCGTTTCATCATAGCTGTAACCATTAACATAGCGATATTGTGCCGTAAAAACAGGATTGACGACCCAGCGATCAAAACGATAGTCTTGACCTAAATCAATGTCAGCATAAAACTGATGCCCTGTCGACTGGCCATTAAAGCTCATAGACTGACTTAAGTCAGTCCGTGTTAAGTCATAATGATCTAACGAATAGCCAAGTGTTGCATGCCAATAATAATCATCATCATGATAACTGTTATAAAATAATAACTGATAGCTATCTATACTCATTTGCGCCGGTGCAATAATCGTATCAGCATCGTTATAGTTATAACCCACCGCAGCCCCAAGAATACTCAGGCCCGATACCCCAACCCGCTGCTGTCGATCCAAACCTATTAATAAGCCGTAATTCGTGTTGCGATAACCATCATAACCAGCATAAGGATCCTGCTTACTGTAACTACTGTAGGCTTTGCCCCAGCTCGTTGCCATGCTGGACTGATCACCGATATCACTGCCTGTATTAATGCCACTTTGACTAGAGACGATCGGTAATGATGTTGCAACCTGAATTCCCATGGCATGCTGTTTATTAATGACCCGCTCTTTAATAAAATTTACAGGCTTGCCTAAATGAGTTAAATCTGGCAGCGCACGACTAGAAACGCCGAGCGGCACTTTTTCAAGTATCCTCCGTTCAATATCTGGATCAGAGTTTGTGTAGGTTACCGAGAGATCATTAAGTGTTTGACACAAGCTCGCTAAGCCACCCTTGCCTGCTGCACCAATCGAGTCACAAGTATTTTCTTTTGTGCCAACTAACACGACATCATTCGCTTGTGAACCTGTGCCTGGCCGCGAATATAGTGTAATTAGTGGCAATGAAGAAACAGAGTTCCCTTGGCTATCAATATAGCTAATATTACTCGCATCTTTAACCGCTTCTAAATCTGCATGGTCCGAAGATGCTGTTCCTTTTAAAATACTATATTCTTTATTATTTTCTATTTTCTCTGCTAAATTATTTAAATTAATATTATAATTAATTACCTTCGATTTTGTCGTGTCCGCACTATTATCAACGCTAATTTTGGAGCCTGTTGCAGTTAATGTATATAGTTTTATCTCACTACCACTTTCATAAAAACGACTTTGCACTCTAGGCGTATTATTACTATCTAATTGGCTAATAAACGAAGTAACAGTACGATTTTTGGCATTATTTAAATCACCGTCTAAAACTAATAACCCTGTTGTATGATTAATCAAACTACCGCTTATATTCGAATTTAAAACGGTTGTCCCTTTATTCGTATAAGTTGTCGCCGCCACTGTCGTTGCAATCCCTGAAATGACTTCATTAAGCGTTGCTTTTGCATCGGTTGCCACATCAAATGTCGTCGCATCAGTCACAGCACCATTAATAGTAAAGGCACCTGAGTTAATATTAATATCTTCCGTGCCTGACAAAGCCGTTGCCACACTACAGCCATTCACCCCAACGGTCGCGCTGATTGTTGCTGTAGGCGCACAATTGGGATTTAGAATCACCGTATTATGCGTTGTATTGACATTTAAAATATCAGTATCAGCCCCCCCTGCAATCGACAATGCCGTGCCATCAAGTAAGTTGACTGTATCATTACCTGCATCCATATTAAGGGCACCCGATAATGTCAACGAATTAGTCACCGTATCATTATCTGCACCCATAGAAATAGATCCTAAAATAACTCCCGTATTCGTTAATGCATCAGCACCTGCATCCGCTGAAATAGTGCCAGAAATTGTAGCTCCGTTGCTAATCGCATCATTATCATCCCCGGTAACGATAGCAGCAGAAATGACGCCAGAGCCAGAGTTCGTCACACTATCAGCACCGGCTGCCGTGGTAATTTGTGCCTGTATTATCCCTGTATTCGTCACAATATCATTACCCGCCCCCATTTTTATTTCCCCTTGCAACACCCCTGTTGACTTATTGTTCACCGTATCAATATTTGCAGAGTTGGAAAAATCAATCGCATTAGTAATCGTGCCCTCGTTATTGACTGTCTGTATTGAATCAGCAATCGCACTCACAAAAATTGCTGCACCTCCATTTACACCACTGCTACCGCTCACTCCGGCTTTCACAGTCGACCCCTGATAAATGTTAATTGCGGTTGTCGCCGTATTTCCACCGCCACCATGATTAATCAAAATACCATTCGCATATTGACCCGCAGCTCCTGATGCTGCTCCTGTACCACCACTGCCTCCTGAGCCACCCTGTACAGTCACAGGGGTGACAACACCACTACCATTTTTGCCAATTTCCAGTGTGACTTTTGCATTTCTCCCAGGTGCGGAATCAACAAGAAATATCGCCTCTCCCCCATTACCGCCATCACCCCCATTACCTGCGCCATTACCATTACCACCATCACCTCCTTGCCCACCGATAATATTCGCCGCAACATTTATGGTCATCTCAGCATTATTCTCATGACTTTGCAGCTCTAGACTATTTTCACCCACACCGCCTTTGCCACCATTGCCACCGCCACCCGTTGAGTTTCCGCCATCACCTCCGGGGCCACCAGTTAATAATGCATTAACGTTCACTGTTGCTGTTGTCTGGGTTCCCCCACCTAAGTTATTTGCCACATTAATATGTAATGCATGATTGGCATTTCCCCCGCCGCCCTGATCACCGTTGCCAGCACCATTATTATTTCCAACGGCAGCAACACCCCCCATAATCGGGCTATTCACATGAACAAGCACATGCTGATCAGAGTCCACACTCACTTGTACGCCATCTCCTCCTTGCCCCTCATTTGCTGCACCGTCAGCAGGCCCGTTTCCCATACCTCCGGTAAGCACCGTCCCAGGGGCGAGTGCTGTTAGGTCAACATTCACGGTCACTTCAACTGGGTCAGCGAGTGTACTCCCCCCATTCACTCTGACACTAACGGTATCTTGTCCTTGAAAAAAACGGCAGCGTGGCTCCTGAAGTTTGGGTGACTGGGTCAAAATCACCAACAACACGTGCAATCGTCGCCCCACCGCTTGCCCCCGTCTCTGTCACCGTCGTATCCGCTGAGATCGTCGCATCGATAACTTCCGTGTTTGCAGGCGCTGCAACAGTCAACATCGATTGCTGGGAAATAAAACTTGCCAAAAGAATAGTGGCTACGGTCTTTCGAAAAGGAGCATCTAGAGAATAATGATCATGATTTATTGAAATTTTATGGCAGTTATTAATAAACTCTTTAAAAGCAGGATTATTTATATTTTTGAAATTTTTTTGAAAAGTAAGTGAGTGGATAAAAAAAGTAAACCTCATTTTTATAGCAATAGCGGTAGCTCGCAAAATCATTAATAATTTTATAAAATAACTCAGGCGTTCTCAAAGCGTAATGCAATAGCTCAGTATGTTCTTCTAGGGTGAGAACAACATACTCATGCTGTGCAGGAGGCCTCTCCTGGTTACTGCTACGCATTAAGTTATTAACCAAACAATATTAAAACACTGTTTGAACCTGCAACTTTTGGTCCAAACTTAGATATAGCTCAAGATCAGGTTCTTTGCTCAAGGTTCTTTTGATGCATAAGGACAGATTATGTTGCCAATTGCGGGTCTTAATTCCATTTAGCTAGCATACTACTACACTTAACTATTTTAATTGTAACAACACAAATAAAGAATCTTGCATGTTTATGCAAGATTCAAAGTTTCAGTACTGTCAGTACTGTTTTAAAAACACTAATTATTTAACAACGATAAAAAGCTCTTTGATGCATTACCTGGTATCCCCAATATAGCAGCATTCACCTGAAACTTAATTTGCCGGCCAATTTGCTCAGTCACCTCTTGGCTAAAGTCCGCATCGACTTTTCGCCCTAACGCAGCAGTACTGTTTTGAAAGCTGGTATCTAGTTGATCCACTCGGCGTTCATTGCTATTTTGAAATGCACCAAGCCCTGTCAATGATGTTGTTAACTGGCCTAAGGCATCGCCAATAATGGCCAACGCATCTTGCGCTCCTGACTGACTACTCGCATCTATCGAGTCAAAATTTGCTAAACTCGAAGTTGAGTTTGTCGCTGCAAAAATATCTGCGCTTGTGCTATCAATATTAAAGCTTGTTGCGCTATCACTGGAAATACTCACTTGTCCGCTGATTAGCGCTGAATCCGTTCCTACCTCAGTTAAATTAGTGACGGTCCCTGCACTGGATGTTAAGTCCGCATTAAACCCTGCAATATCTGAAATCTGAATATTATCTCCCGCAGCATTCGTTAAAGTAATTGCAGCCGTATTACCATCAACAAAACTTGCCGTCACCCCTGTCTGATCAGAGGTATCATTAATTGCATTGGCTAAATTAGTTAAATCACTCGGATCTGATATCGTTGCATTAATTGTCTGCGCGTTACCCACCCCCGTAGAATCTCCGGAGCCTAAACTTAAACTGATGTTACTGCTTGAAAAAGAACTTGCGCTCAATTGAATGCTTGTTTCTGCGGTTGCAGTAACACCGTCAACGGCATCGATAGACGATGCAACTTCTGCTGCTGAGGCATTCGCAGCAATAGCAACGTTTTCACTACCACTATTTTGCAATACCGTGAAGTTTTGGGCAGCAACGCCATTGGCCACAATCGCAGACGTCCCCGTTGCACTCACATCGTTATTAAGTATCGAGCCATCAGAGCTTAGAGTCTGCGAGCCCACAGCCGCTCCTAAACTACTGGAAATAGATAAACTAACACCATTGGATACAGATGCCCCCAGCTGAAAACTCCCACTAAAACTGCCATCTAGCAATGAAGTTCCGTTAAAACTCGTATTTTCAGCCACATCATTGAAATCTTCAATCACACCTTGCAATTCATTATTAATCAACGCTCTATCACTGTCAGACAACGTCGGGTTACCCGCCGCCTGCAAAGCAAGTTCTTGCGCTCGCCCAAGCAAATCGGTTTGTATTTCAAGACCTCCACTCGCCACCTGAGCGACAGAACTTGCATCATTGGTGTTTTGTATTGCTTGCAATGTACTTGAAATATCAACATTTAATCTTAAGCCAATGGCAAAATCTGCTGGATTATCCTTCGCCTGATTAACACGCTTCCCCGTCGTTAACCGCTCTATACTCCGTGCTAATAAGCTTTTACTTTCATTAAGTTGCTGTTGCGATTGTAAACCCGCTGGGTTATTAATTGGGTTAACCATGACTCATCCCCTCTCACTGCATGCACTGACACCTGCAAGCGATTAGACTCTAGTGAATCAATAAGGTTTGTCAAAAACATAAAATAATCTATGCATGAACGGGTATAGCGCATCTGTAGATTAAAATAGTCACCTATCTAAAATTTTAGCTATAAGGTTTCAACATTTTTTGCACCAAAGGAATAGCATGTGGGCATGAAACAGCTTTATTATAAATTGTTGTCATAGCTTTAGTTGGCGCTTTAAAGTGGCTCAAGAAATCTGTAACCCTAGATATCCCTCCAGAAACCAAAGAAGCTAACTGTTCTTTAGAAATATTATCTTTTACACAGTCGTTATAAAATGCAGACCACGTTGCCTGATCACTTTTCTTGTTAAGCCCAGGCAGATTTAATATTTGACTTTGTAAAAGACTACCAGCGCTTTTAGAACCTACTGCTTTGCTTACCACATCATTCGCCGATCCAAAAAAAGCAAGTGATGAAGTAGAAATCATCATCAATAACAATATCGCAGAAAAATATTTCACAACATATCCCTTAGCTTAATTCCTTCAAACATTAAATTATAATAACAGTGTTTTAACTAACGAGCAGATGTAACCACTTAAGCATCTGAAATAGCTTCATTCGGTGCTGAGATATACCCAAGCACCTAATATTAATTTAAGCCCATTTAACTAGAGAATCTAAAGACCGACGAAGCTTGTTCGGCTGCTGATTTTTCCTATAGCCAAATGCAATTAAAAATGCAGGAGAATAAACTTCAGCATCAATGGCTAGTTCATCAGCTAACAATTTACCCACTTCTACACGATTAAACCCTTCCATAGGGCATGAGTCAATTTTAAGCATTGCTGCTGCAATCAACATATGAGCCAATGGAATATAGATCTGCTTACCTGCCCAATCATCTAAATTTCTTTGCGATTGTAATAAATCAAAATCATTCTCTTGAAATTGCTCAACAAAGCCTCGGTACTTTTCTTCCATTTCTGGAGGCAGTTCACGACGCTTAAATAAATACTCATCGAACAAAGGCCCGTCATAGCGTAAACCAGCTCCTTTATTGTGCATAGCAACAACAAAGTGGCTTGCTGTGGGAATTTGATTTTGACCACCCCAAGCATGCTCTTTGATCTTTTCACGCAGAGTCATATCTTGAATAACAACAAACTGCCAGGGTTCCAAACCAAAAGAGCTAGGAGCTAAACGCATTGATTGAAGGATAAAATCAAAATCACTAGGTGAAATTTTGCGCTCACTATCAAACTCTTTGCATGCATGACGAAATTCAAGGGCTGAGATAAATTGAGACTTAATTTGTTCGCTCATAACATATTCACTCCATATCAACATTTATTATTTAGCCAATATACCACTATTCATGTGCCATTTGTCGAATACGACACAAAGGTGTCACATAACAAATAAAGCAGCAAGCAAGATGGCTAGAATCACCAGAATCAATTAATATTTCGCCTACTACATCAGACTCGACCTTTAACAGCAGGATCTCTATCAGTGTGGCCATTGGTTAGTCCTTGGTTTTTATTTCAATGCGTCCAATATTGGATGTATCTACATTTAGTACTGTGAGCTTTCCCACAAAGTTTGGCAAGGCCAGGTAAAGTTTGATATGGTCCTCATGTCTATAACTTAGGGTGTTTCAGCATGGTAACCAAAAACTTGTTAGATCATAAATATCAATTAATGATTTTGTTAACGCTCATGGTAGTTGTCTCATGTGCTATGGCAGCTTCGGCAATTGTTGCTCTTAAACCTGTTCAAGTCGGTATCATTTTCCCATTCTCAAATATATTATTTTCTATATTCACATTCCCCATTATCGATGGGATATGTGAGATATATGGTAAGAGGCTTGCTTATTATATCTCGATCCTTGGCATTGTCGCTCAAGCTATTTTTGTGATTTTTATAGAGCTATCAGTTCTTGCACCTGGTGCTCCTATCTGGACAAATCAGCACAGCTACGAGTCCGTGCTTTCTAAGAGTTACACAGTAATTTTAGCAACAGTAGTCGCTTTTTTAGTAGCACAGTTCCTTGATGTATATTTGTTTCAATGGCTCAAAGGAAAAACCCGAGGCAAAATGCTCTGGCTAAGATCAGGGATATCCAGTATTGCCGGACAGCTCATTGACTCTGTTATCTTCATTTGTATTGTTTTTCATCATCCTCAAATAAATGGTCAATGATCTTTGGCTCGTTTGTTTCGAAAACAACCTTTTGTTTGGCAGCTATACCAATCACTTATTTGATTGTTTATGTTTTGAGGAAATTTACCCTAAATAATGAGAGCCCACTTATAAAACATATATAATTTAAAATTCATTTAATTCTTGCTTACCAAGAAATGCCAGTGACACCGTCGTTTATCTTTTTATTAGGGCTATCACCCGCATTCGTGTCAAAGTTTACAGCTTGAGCACTGATGTCACTTTGAAGCCGTAAATTCTCACACGAACTCTACCTCATTCTGATTGTTTGTAAGCGCATCTAAACTTTGTAATCAAAAGAAGAAGTATCACTTCATCCTGGCTTAAACAAGTTTAACTCCCCAAAGAAGAACAACTCTAATTGTACTTGATGTAGCACTAATCAATATATTATGATTTTGGCTTATTCATCAACAAAAACGATGAATAGACTAAGAAACTAAAAGCATTTGTCCCAAACTATGAGCGAGCATCTTTTTGTAAATGTCAGGCACGCCTTTTAACGTGAACTCCTTAGTAAAAACTTCAGCAATTGCCTGTTCTGATATAGGTTTAGGACTCGCTTGCATTTGATGGATCAAAGCGGTCATTTTTTTATCTGTTGTTGTAATAATGCGGCGTACTTGTTTTAAGTCATGCTGAGCAATCGGCTTAATGTGATTTTTTTTCCCAATAATCCATCCAATAAGCTTCGATTTGTTTTGATACATCCATCAAGATCTGAGCATTGACTAAAACAGCAGCACTATTCTTACTATGTCCCATCTGTTTTTCAATGTTTGAGAGTACAGCACGCTCTCGCTGCGCATCATAAGGACTTATGCCACGATTAAATTTAAAGGCTGCAACATCTTTCATTACAGCCTCACGCTGTTGGATTAACTGAATAAGCTGCTGAGGCCGTGTGGATTGATCTAAGTTTTTCGAATAAACAAATGGAGAACATAAAACAAGAATAAACACAACAAGCACTTTTTTCATAACGGCTAACCCTTTATTTTGATAGTAGCCGTTATTGTACTGTCACTTTGTTTAAACTCAAGAACAGTCTCGTCGTCTATTGATTAAACCAATAACATTTGAGCCATCAATCGTAGGCTGGCACGACATTAGCCTCTTGCTGTTCTTCTTCAGCTCTTCTTGCCATATCATCATAAAAGGGTCTTGGAGGCCGCTCAGCTTCACCTCCTGCAGCGAGAGCTGCAACCCAACGCTGAATTTCAGCCTGAATTTCAGCTTCACTTTTATCTTCAAGCACCATTAAATTGTGTATAAACCTTATCGTTTGCGCTCGGTCATATGCTGTACAGTCAGCACAACTGAGTTGGTCATCAGCTCTTGCTAATGTTACTCGAAAAGGGAAGTTACGTTGTAATTCGTGCCAATATGGGACGATGCTAGCATCTGCTTGCCTTAATGCCCTTACAGCACCAACAAGCTCAGGTCTTTCCTCAAATTGACTAGAATATTGAGGATTTTGTAGCAAGAATACAAAACCATCTTGATCCAAAAGTTCCAAAAGACCTGGCTCGATTAAGTCATATAAAGTATTGGCAATTGCTTTTGAGACTTCTATATGGTCTAGCAATAATGTAAAATTTTCCTGACTATCTTGCCCTCCTTTAATCAAGCCCTCTATGCAAGCATGGAAATACCCATCAACATCACCCGCAATACGTCTTGCTAATAACTCAAAGTTCTCCTGGGTAAGTAAAGGCTCTGACTCTCTTAAATCTCTCATACAAACGGCTAATTTATCCGCATCTGCAGCCTGCTCTAATAACAGTTCAAAATTCCGTTGCGTTGCTAAATCACGTTCATGTTCAAGTATTTCCAACCCAATGAATAAAGGCCTGCCATCATCACCCACACTTGCGACTAATCGCTCAAAATTTCCTTGATTCAATAAGGGATGAGGTAGTCTTTTAAAAGTTTGTAAGCAAGCCATTAACTGGCTTAAGCGCTGACGGTTATCAACAAATAGTTGCCAATTATCTTCAGGCCTTAATGGACTACCATCAAGTTCGTGCTGCCACTGAGCGAACGCCCCTGCATCTTGCGGATGATTAATCAACCACTCCTCTCTTTCAGGAGTATATAGCTCGGCATCGACTAACGCTTCCATGCCATCATTAAGTGCCTGCTCATATTCAGGGTGCTCTGCAAGTACCGCAGGGAAATACGTTGGATTTTCTCCTTGAAACATCGCTTCAAACTGCTCTGCTGCAATAGCATCAGGGGAAAAATCAGCATCTAGGTCCCGCCCTGTCGCTGCTAAATACTGTCCAAATGTCAGGCGAAAATGAAGTCTAGATTGCGTGACTGGACAGCGATCAAGCTGTCGATATTCTTCGTTTTTTATAAAAGCAAAAGAGTATTCATGCCCTCCTGCCTGAGTTTCCTGACTTATCGCATAAATTTGTACTTGACTTTCATCGAACTCTTCTGCCGAAGAAGAATGAGTAAATCTCATCTTTTTCACCTGTAGCAATTTATTTTAACTCATTATTATTCAATGAAAAAAAACAGATAATGGACTATTTCCTCTGTTTATTAAGATAAGTGAAATTAAATTGTAAATTTAAACGATTTTCGATCAACTAAAACAGCAGCAATCTTGATACGTAAGCGTCGCTACTTCGGTAGGTATTTTGGCGCCTGCAACTTACTTTCTATTTATCAGCACGCCTCTAAAGCCTCGACAAAGCAACCATGGTAGGCTCGCTTTCTCTTCCAGGGCCCGCGACATCCCGACCTGAAATTAGGGTCGCTGTATTATAAGGACTAGCCACTGAATGGGTCCGTATAAATTCAGCACAATCTTTTGGCCCTTTTACTTCGCTCAATTCTTGAGAAGTCAAGCGCGCCCCTCCACCAATATGCCTTTGATGAAAGTAATTTCTTTTATCATCAACAAATAACAAACCACGATACTTAAAACGGCCAGGTCGATCTGTTTCTAAAAATTGGTCAGTATTTAGATCATCTGAGCTTTGATAATGAAATCCTAACATCTGAGCCTTACGTTGAATATAAGCTTTAAGCAAACCTGATATGCCTGTTCGATCCCTTACAGCTGCAATTCCTTCATGATTTGCAGGAAATGCAAACGCTTCGTGCCCTCTCACCGGATCTGCCAGTGCCGAAAAAAATGGGGGTCCTTCGGTACACATAGTGGGATGCATGTAGCCCACCAGTGTCTGAATAAAAAGTTGTTGACTGTATTTTTCGAGTAAACTCATCATCTACACTCAATGAGGCAAGCTGCGTGAACTTACTCCCTCGATCTGATGGGCCTCCACAGACAGGGTCGATATTAAAACTTTGAATATTTTTTATTTTGGCTTGTAAATGGGGAGGCAATTCTGTTTTTAATTTATGCAATAGCCTAAAATTAGCAACAGCTCCACGGCTCCAACCACAACAATGCAAATCTAGCTGATCGTCAGGTGCTAATCCATTTAATGCCTCAACAACCCGTTGATACGCAGCATCAACATTTTGCTGTACGCCATAATCTCCGATATCACCACCGGCTCCAGCAAGCCAGTTCTTGGCCGACTGTGCGCCAAACCACCCCCAGCGATTAGATGTCCCAGGACCCGGGCAATAAAATTTATCTCCTTGAAATTCATTATATAACTGTGCAATAAGGCTATTTGTTGCCGTCAGAACAGGGTAAACTAGTGCATTATAATCTTTATTCGCCCACGTACCATCAAAAAAAATTGCTAATTTTTGTACTGCCACCGTATCAATCTCATTTCTATAGTAATATTTTACTTTATTTTTTCAAGGCGTTATCGCTTAGCCTGTGATCTCTAGGTCGCATCATAGTGCTCAGAATAAACCGCTAATACTACATACCAAATTCAGTAGTTTTTCAAAATTCAGTAATTTTTTTATAAAACATATCTCACCCTAGATTGTAACGCCGATATATTATAGAATCATGAACAAAACGATATATAAAGTTATACGTCACTTGTAGAGCATGCAAATAGCACCTACTACTTGTTGCAGCTCGCAACTATAACTGACCCAGACTAAGACTATAAATATTTTTGTATTCATAGAAATTGAAATTGAGACTATTAAAAGTGAAAATCATATGTTTTGATACGAAATAAACCCAATAATGGTGGAAATTATTATAAAGCTCTATTAACTCAGAATCGTCACTTTTGGAGATGTCTTCGTGTAAAGCCTCAAGTAGAACGACCAAGTAATCTGGTCGAGCCTCTTAGAACCAAACTAAAACAGTATCCCCACCTTCAACCTCTAATAAATTTATAGTATCCACTTCAAGTGAGAGTCTTTAAATATAAAGGTCGACTAGACATTGCGCAGGAATGATTAATTACATACCATATGAACTGGTATCTAGGTTATAAGGTTTATCGCATTCATTAAGGGTTAGATCATCCTTATATAAATTGTCTTTGAAAATAGTTGCAAGATCTCCCATCATTTTAGATTTTTTATTTTCATAATCTTGAGTAGCCAGAGAGCTTGAATTACCGGAAAACAAATGTTTTTTATAAAACCCAATTGCACTTTCACTAGCATTAACACGCACTTGATCCAAACTCATTTTGTGAAAGGCACTTTTTAGGCTTTTCTCTAATAAACCTTTGCCTATGCCTTTTCTTTTATGCGTAGGAGATACCGCTAACCTATTAACTGTGCCATATATACCTCCCCTATTTTCTAGCTCCAAATAACCCACAGGTTCAGAACCAGAAAACGCTATGTATATTAGTGCATTATCACCAATATAATGTGTTGATTTTGCATTACGTATCTCCTGTATTGTTTCTATATTCTGTCTAGCTTTAAAGCTAGATTCTGTATTAGGAAGTGGATCTAGTATGAGAGATAATGCAGATAAAGAGGTGCTAGAATCTAGAAGTTCGTCCTTAAGGTCCTCATCTAGAAAAGCAAAGGTATCAACAGCAACAAGTTGTCTCTGAAGCCTAGCGTTACTTTTAATATCTTGCGGTGATATGACGAAATATGAAATTTCTTTAGGCATTAGTTTTAATCCTATTTCAATTTGTTTTGACTTATAAAGAAAGGTGCTCTTACAACAAATTCCTAACTTGGAGCTAGATTATCTTATAAATCAAAGCACTAGGAAAGCACTATAAAGGTGAAACCGCATAAAAAAATCATAAAATATTACATATACAACAGCCATCTTATACGAGAAAATATAAATTTAGGAACATGTGTGTTGTATATCAATACAATACTCCGAATTGTTAGTGAGGAGGAACGCGCCAAAGTGATTTGACAGGTCTGCTAGCACCAGGGGCCAATATAGAAAAATAGAATTTTTTATTAATTATCAACCTTGATTTACATGTTAATATAACCTGAAATAATCAAAGTTTATTTCCAAAGATTATTTATAAAATAAGGAAGCATAACAATGGCAGATTTCTCCCAATTACTTGACCTCACAAGAATGGACTACTCCAAAATGAGAGCCTTAAACGGAAGAGCGACTGATGAAGCTATAGAGCTCTTTGTTCGAAAACTCAATTCTTTTTTCTCCCAGTTTGAAAAATCTGCCCCAACAAAAAATGACATTACCAATTATGAAAAAATAATGACTCAAGTAACCAATAAAATTAATAAAGTGAAAAAGATAAATTAAGTAGCTTTGATAATATCCCTGAGAGGATGCAGTATTGGGCAGCAAGTGAATCTTGGGGCAACCCTATTAGAAACTCTAGTGAACACATAAAAGCTGTTAAAGGACTCCGAAATTGGTCCAGTTTCATAAAAAATAAAGAACATGAAAAAAATGATTCTTTGTTATTTCACAAGTTAGGTGGCAATAAAAACCACTTAACCCAGAAACTGACTTTGTTTTATAAATTTTATATTGTAAACGCCTCCAATAGAGGCGTGCCGATAAGAGAGTAATGGTAACGTATTTCATTTCTTTACTAGGATCCCGGCCGGGGATCTAGTAATAATGATTTACGATTTGGGTTTTCATGTCATTTGCCGCCTTAAATTTTTCCAAAGATATCTGAATACAGTACAGTTTTCCCCTTTATTTTTGAGAGACCTCCTGAAATATCAAGAGCCATAAATACTTCATTGGGCACATCATATTGGCAAGTAATATTCCAGTCACTTGTTGGTATAAACTTAAACTTTGGATAATATTGAGGGTGCCCCAATACAAAAATAGCATCAATATTTTCATCTTTAGCGGTTGCTACAGCCTTCTCTATTAGAGCCTTGCCAATACCTTGCTTTTGTTTAGTTGGAATAACTGCCATTGGCGCCAAACCAAATATTTTTAAACCTAAAGCGTTGTCTCCATTTTTCACACTCATCCTAGATAGCAATAAGTGACCTACTACGTCACCTTCTTTTTTTGCAACAAAAGAAATGGTATCTACCTCACTATCTACAAGAGCATTGACCAGCTTTGCTTCGTAACCTGTTTTAAAAGCAAGCTTATTCACATTAATTATCGAGTCGTTATCTTTAGGTTGTTGGAAAAATTTACAGTAGTTGCCATCGGTTTTCCTTTGCTTTTTTTTATTAATCTGACCCGTACGTACAACTTAATGCATCTGGACTGTGTTTAATTTATCTCTAAGGCCAGTATAAATTAAATCATACCATTTTTTGTGATTTTGGATAAATACCATCTTAAGTATTCTC
>NZ_MDTU01000001.1:29853-63185 GCF_001720395.1 Piscirickettsia litoralis | reverse complement strand
GTTTGCAGGTCATGACGAATACAGTTGCTCTAACCCAGACTGCAAGTATACTAAAACCATTACCTATACTTGCAGCATGTCACTAGGCAAACAAACATTGGTTTTATCCTAAAGCCAAGAGTACATTATTTTTCGCCCTCACAATATTGTACAGCACTCGAAGCAGCTATTGGCAGACTTTTTCTTATTCTCTGAAGCTGTTTTATAAAATAAAAGTGTTTCCTCACTTTTATCGTGAGAGGCACCAAGTAGAAGCTCTTTTGAGTCTGAGTCACTTTCTACAATATGAATCAAGTCATTCAACTGAGAAGATTGTACCACGCCCACGCCTTGATATTTTTTTGCGACCTTTCCTGTGTAAGCGTTATCGAAAGCATCAGGGTAATCAAAAGGCGCATTAGCAAGTGCATTTTTATATTTCACACTCAAGTTTGGGCTATTTTTATGAAACACCAATCCAAAGTCTATAGGAATAAGGCCATATTTAGAAGTGTGAAAAAAATTATCAGGTTTAGGGTCTCCCATAAAAACATCTTCATCTGCTAGATCAGATATATATATTTTTATTTCACTATAATTCGGTTCGCTTTCCTTTTGGAAAAAAGGCATAAGCATTGCAGTTTCATTAAAATTCTTTGCCGACAAGCTTTCTGGCAAACCTGTAATACTGCTTGACGAGATAAGAGAAGCTTTGCCAATATCTTTCACCTTTGTAGAGAAAGAGTTGAAATTACTAACCTCTAGCTCAGCTGAGGAGCTGAGTTCACTCTCTTTGGAATTTTTGTTTCGGAATAGTTTTGCTGCAAATTTATGTCCAGACTCATTCTCAACTAGAAATACTGATCCAAATTTACCAGATTTAATGCTTTTAATTACCTTATACATTGTCCCTTGTCCCTTGTCCCTTGTCCCTTGTCCCTTGTCCCTTGTCCCTTGTCCCTTGTCCCTTGTCCCTTCGAAAATACACTAGAGTTTTATCAAAACTATAATGCTATACATTAATTATTAAAAATTAATTTCACTTATAATAACATGTAAAATAAGGTAGATAATTAATAAAAACCCCTGTTTTTCTATATTATATGTTATTGATAATACAGGACAAATAACAAACCGAATTTCAATGAAAAAATTGTTACAGAAGAATAAGAGAACCCAGCCCCCAAGTGAAGACCAATCTCTAATTAATACACTTTAAGTAATTTTCAGCTCTTTCATCTCAAGCAACTCATGCACTGAGTCTACTTGCATATGGATACGACGATCATCAGCATATTTCATTGAACGCTTACTTTGGGTACGAATCAATACGGTCTGCATTCCTAAATCTGCTGCGGGTAATAAGTTTTCAGACATATCCTCAACAAAAATGCAATGTTTAGGATTTAAGTTAAATTGCTGGCAAAACACCTTATAAGATGATGGGTTAGGTTTCGCTTGAAAACTTGCCTGTTTAATATCAAAAACTCCGGTAAAAAACTCCCAAGCTCCCATTGCAGTCAAGATATTTTTAGCATGACTTTTTTGAGCCATTCGTATAGACATATTTTCCATAAGAGAGTTTTTCAAGCTGCCCGGCGAGTTTGCGGCACTGCTGTAACTCACTTGCGTCGATATTATGAACATACTCTGAAAAAATCATCGGGATTAATCCCGTCGCATTTAACTAAGCCCTTTAGAGTTGTGCCATAATCACGATAATAATCTTTTTGTACTTTATGTGCTTGCACTTCATCAATATCCAACGCTTTTTGAATAAATTGATTCATCCGCACTTCTACTTTTCTAAATAATAAAGTACTCGCATCATATAGCGTATTATCTAAATCAAAAACTAGATTTTCGACTCGTGACCAATCTAACATGTTTGCCTCTAGCGTATTTTCTCTAATTCAAATTCAACCGTCGGTTCAACCAACTGGTCTTGTGCTCGTATCAACTGTAGCTCTCGACTGCCTTCGGCAAACGTCATCGCAAAAACTTGGTAGACTGATGCCGCTGCCAATTGAACCGCTTTCGCCAACGAGCGTTGCATCAAATAACGGCCAAGTAATAAAGAGGCAGTTAAGTCCCCCGCCCCATTTGGTGCGATATTGAACGATAAAAAAGGCGTTTTCACCAACCAACTTCCTTCATTTGTATCCATCAACAAAGCGACATGATGATCATCACTTTGCACGCTGGTTACACAAATCGCTTGCTCAGGGCGGCAGCGCAGTTGATCACAAGCGGCCAAAATATCGAACAATGAATTGACTTTACAACCACTTAAAAATTCCAACTCAAAGACATTAGGAGTGATCAAATCTGCGAGGCTGATTAACTCATCACGAAAAAACTCACCCACGCCTGGCTTTACAAAAACACCACGCCCGATATCCCCGATCACCGGATCACAGCAATAAAACAAATCAGGGTGACACTGCTTTTGCGCTTTAACAAATTCATAAATGACTCGACCAAGGTGCACATCCCCCATATAACCGCTTAGGATGCCATCCACTGACTCTAACGCACCGACTTCATCAAGCCCAAGTAAAAGCTCTTGGATATGTTCTCTAGAATGTATACTGCCTCGCCATGCGCCATAACCGGTATGATTAGAGAACTGCACGGTATTGACCGCACTCACATCGATGCCTAGGCGTTGCAATGGAAATACCGCCGCACGATTACCAACATAGCCATAAGAGACATGAGATTGAATTGAAACCACCTGCTTCAAACTGAGCATCCTTTATCGAACTAACTCTTCTATAAACCTGGCTATTCTAGCACAGAGGCTGAGTAAGCGTTACCTCACTCAGCCATGAGCTAAAAATCCGCGATATCCCGCTAAATTGACTTCACGCAACTTCCTTTACGAAAGATCCATACAGCCAGTAATATAGTCGCAATCACAGCTAAGGCTTCAGCGATAGGAGTGAAACCTGACCCAACCAAAGACAAAGCATTTGAGCTTCCAGCCATCACAAACGGCACGGCAAGTAACACTCCCATAATCGAAGCGCCAGCAACAACACCACAAGCCAATAAAGTTCCTTCTGACTGTGCAGTTTTGCCTTTTAAGCGGCGTTGTACCCAAAGGTGAACCAAACCACCAATAAATACCGCAGTAATCGCCTCGGGTGGCACATAAATACCCAAACCTAAAGCGAGCACAGGAAAGCGATGACCACGACGTTTAACAACTTCATCGATAACAATCGCAATCACGGCAATCACCACACCTACTCTAATTTCATGCCAAGGCAGTTGGCCACTAAACACCCCTTTAGCCACTGCTTCCATCAAGCCCGCTTGAGGTGCTGCTAACATATTTTCAGGACTCATACCAGCATGTGGGTATACGCCCCCTAGACCATACGCTTGAAACAATAATTCAAATACGGGGGCGACAACAAAAGTGGCTACAACGACTCCTAAAATTAACATGGTTTGCTGTTTCCAGGGAGTTGCACCGACAATCTGCCCCGCTTTTAGATCTTGCATATTTTCAAGTGCAATCGCTGATGCCGTCGCCAAACAGGTTGTTACGACAATGACAATCGCAACGGCCATATTCTCGCTAGTAATATCTTGCAAGTTAATAAAGTTTTTAAAAACAGGCAATAATAAGAGAGACAATAATAATACTGCTGCAATTAATAACCCTGAGAGCGGGCTATTGCTCGAGCCAATTAAGCCCGCAAAATAGGCAGAAATACTTGCTAATAAGAACCCTAAAATTAATATGGCCACAACCGCTGCAATCGATAACAAGCGATTAACGCCTGGGGATAAAGGCAAATGTGTTGTACTGGCCGTATGCGCAAAAACAAAATAAAGCGCAATAATACAAACAATAATTAAAACACCCAATAACCCCATCGGTAAATCGCGCTGAGTTCGTGGTAAATTCCCTAATGATTCACTGCTCGAAGAGAAAATTTTTGAGAAACTCACTTTAATGCCTTGGCCAATCGGCTTTAAAATACCGAGTAATGTCCACAGGCCTCCGGTTACCATAGTCCCCACACCAATATAACGCAGACTATGACTCCATAATGCCATTGCATCATCATAAGCAGACCCTGAACTGGCAAGACTATGATGCAAAGAAAGCCAGGGCAAAGCAATTCCCCAGCCGACAATTAAACCGACAAACATGGTTAACGTCACTGAAAAACCAACGATATAACCGGCAGCTATCATTGCGGGTGCAAAACCTAAGCTCATGCCAAAAATAGCACCGCCTTTCGTTCCCCAAAAACCCACCGCACTTGCAACCACATGGAGGCCATCTTGGCAAAAACTGATAAACGCACCAAATAGCCCACCTTTGAGCATATCCTTTGCGCCTTTGCCTTGACCCGAGGAGCTAATTAACACATTACCAATGGCAGTGCCCTCAGGAAAACGCAAGCCTGGATAGTTCAGCATAATCCGACGCAAGGGCACTGAAAATACGACCCCCAATAAGCCGCCAAACAGGACAATACTCACTGTTTGCCAATACGGAAAATGATTCCAATACCCCACTAAAATTAAAGCGGGCAACACAAAAGCCACCGCTGCAGCAACACCTTCACCCGCCGATGCGGCTGTTTGAACGATATTCGCTTCTAATAAGTTCGAGGTCTTAAAAAACCGTAAAATGCCCATAGCAATCACCGCCGCTGGAATCGATGCCGCAATCGTACTCCCTAATTTCAAAGCAAGATACGCATTCGATGCGGCTAAAATCATCGTAACAATAATTGCAATAATGACAGCGCGGATTGTAATTTCAGGCAGCTTTTGCTCAGCAGAAATAAAGGGTAGCTTTTGGGAGGGTTCACTCATCAGTTGACACTCTATAATTCAACAAGGATTCATTTTCTGATTTTAACAACGCCCAAGAGGCTCTATCAGAGAATAGTCCTTACAACGATATATGAGCTTAAGGTTTATCTCAATAGCTACCAAGGCCAGGCGAGTTTTTCAGGGTGAACTTCAAAACCGTGCATTTTTCTAAGTTTTTGAACTTCCTGTACTAATATAGCAAGTTCATTGTCATTTATCCCCATTTTATGCAACTGGTCATATAAATTAAATAAGTAATCATAATTCTCACCTCCTGGCCCTTTGGCCAAGGCAATCCGTTTAGCCTGCTCAGCTAAAGGCAGCTCTGCTAAATAGCGCGGACTATCAGGATTAACTTTAAACACCAAAGCCCGAATATTTCCCTCATGAGTCTTAACGTTTTGCCAGCATGGCAGATAAGACATCCCTGACATTTCTCGAAGCCATAATCTTGACAGTTGCTCGTGAAGTTTATTTTCATCGATAAAAATTAAGTGTCCATGACAAACCGCTTCGGAAGCGTCGCTACCTCGGTAGGTATTTTGCACTTCCATGGTGCAAAATCGCCTCGCAAAACGCGACGACTATAATGCCTCGGCCGTCCCCGTCACGAGACGCTCCGTGCCTTAATTCGGCACACTCCGCATCTCGCTCTCAGATGACTCTACGGCTCGTATAGATTTTTAGACACTCGTTCCGCCGACTCCGGACCTAAAGGCCCTACGTCACTCCGCTCTGCTAAAAATCCGAGCCTACCTCGGAATACTCACCCCGCGCTTGGCGCTCCCTGGCTCGCATCGGGGGTTTAGGCTCTAAGGCTAGCATCAAGCCAGGTGTTTCTATAGAGGCTCGCATCGACGTCATGTGTAAGCAAAAGCGGCGATGAAAATGAGCTAACACCCCTGGCTTTGTTACCTTTACTTCTATCGCCGGATTCCAAAGTAATGAGCCATAACCAAATACGGCGAGATCCCCCCAGAAAACGCTTCTAGGGTATTTTGATAGCAATCAGCAATTTCATCTAAGCTACGCAATTTTAAATAACCTTGCTTTAGCGCCTCATGAAATTCAGTAATTTTCGCTTCATTCTGCTCACAATAACGCCAAAAATGATCTTTTAACTGCACTCTTTTATTAGTCATTACTTTAACATCTCCGCTAAAAACTGCCCGGTATACGAGCTTTTCTTCTTAGCCACCGTTTCAGGCGTCCCCGTGGCAATAATCTGGCCACCGCCATCGCCGCCTTCAGGACCAAGATCAATGATCCAATCTGCGGTTTTAATCACATCCAAATTATGTTCGATCACCACAATGCTATTACCACGCTCTTTTAAACGACTTAATACATCGAGCAAATGTTCAATATCATAAAAATGCAAACCGGTCGTCGGCTCATCAAGAATATAGAGGGTTCGCCCAGTATCTCGACGTGATAATTCTTTTGCGAGTTTCACCCGCTGCGCCTCACCACCGGATAAGGTCGTCGCACTTTGGCCTAATTTAATATAGCCTAACCCCACATCTAATAAGGTCTGGGCTTTACGAGCAATACTCGGCACGGCAGAGAAAAATTCACAAGCATCTTCAACGGTCATCTCAAGGGCTTCATGAATATTTTTGCCCTTATAGCGTACCTCTAAAGTCTCACGGTTATAGCGTTTGCCATGACAAACATCACAAGAGACATACACATCAGGCAAAAAGTGCATCTCAACGCGTATCACTCCATCACCCTGACAGGCTTCACAGCGCCCACCTTTGACATTAAAGCTAAAGCGTCCAGGCTTATAGCCACGTGAACGTGCTTCTTGAGTGCCGGCAAATAAATCGCGCACAGCAGTAAAAATCCCCGTGTACGTTGCAGGGTTTGATCGTGGCGTACGGCCAATCGGACTTTGATCAATGGCAACCACCTTATCCAAATGATCCAATCCCTCCACACGCTCATAAGGTGCTGGGTTAATCATCGTCGCACCGTTGAGCTTACGTGCTGCCAATGGGTATAAAGTTTCATTGATCAATGTCGACTTACCTGAACCTGACACACCAGTAATACAAGTAAAAACACCCAAGGGGATTTCTAAATTAACCTGGTTTAGATTATTACCCGTCGCTCCGGTCACCGTCAGCATTTTCTTAAGGTCGATTCTAACGCGCTTATCTGGCACATGAATCTTGCGCTTACCGGATAAATATTGCCCTGTGAGTGAATGCGCTGATTGCATAATATCCTTCGGTTTCCCCTCAGCAATCACATGTCCACCATGCACACCCGCTCCCGGTCCCATATCCACCACATAATCAGCGAGGCGAATCGCATCTTCATCATGCTCGACCACAATCACCGTATTTCCCAAATCACGCAACCGAGTTAAGGTTTTTAATAAGCGCTCATTATCACGTTGATGTAGGCCAATCGATGGTTCATCCAAAACATACATCACGCCCACTAAACCCGCACCAATTTGACTGGCAAGGCGAATACGTTGAGCTTCTCCACCCGATAAAGTATCGGCACTGCGCTCTAATGTTAAATAATTCAAGCCGACATTGACTAAAAAGCCTAAACGCTCACCAATTTCCTTTTGAATTTTTAAGGCAATTTTCTTGCGCCAGCCAGTAAATTTTAAATCAGCAAAAAAACCATAGGCGGTTTCAATCGACATATTTGCAACTTGTGGCAACGTAATATCATTCACATAAACATGACGGGCTTCTTCACGCAAACGCGTCCCTTCACACTCTTCACACGAATGTGTTGATAAATATTTAGCTAACTCATCTCGCACCGCGGCCGAATCTGTCTCTCGATAACGACGCTGCATATTCGGTAAAACCCCTTCAAAACTGTGCTCACGCACTTGCACCGTACCGCCACGGCCGGGGTAACGAAAGGGAATTTCTTCCTGGCCTGAACCATAAAGAATCACTTTTTGAACTTTCTTCGTCAATTTTTTAAAAGGCTTTTCCGTATCAAAGCCATAATGATCAGCCAATGAAGTTAATAAGTTAAAATAATAATGATTTTGCCGATTCCAGCTACGAATCGCCCCACCGGCAAGACTGAGTTCTTTGTCAACCACGACTTTATCCGGATCAAAGGTACTTTGCACCCCCAAACCATCGCAGCTCGGACAAGCTCCCACCGGGTTATTAAATGAAAACAAACGCGGCTCGATTTCCGCCACGCTATAACCACAGTGCGAACAGGCTAAACGCTGTGAGAAGAGCATCGTCTCATCACTGTCCATAAGATAAGCGACCGCTACACCATCAGCGAGTTTTAATGCCGTTTCTAATGATTCAGCAAGGCGGATTTTAATATCATCTCGAATCTTCAAACGATCAATCACAACATCAATATCATGCTTTTGGGTTTTCTTAAGCTTGGGCACCTCATCGAGTTCGATAATCTCACCGTTTAAACGTATTCTCACATAACCATCGACGCGCAATTGTTCCAGTAGTTTTTCATGAGCACCTTTACGGCTGGTCACCACCGGAGCTAAGATCATGACCTTCGTGCCTTCTTTTAAGCCCATAAGTTGGTCAACCATTTGGCTAACTTCTTGTGTTTCCAAACTCACACCATGCTCAGGACAACGGGCAACACCAACTCGAGCAAATAACAGGCGTAAATAATCATAGATTTCAGTCACCGTCCCAACGGTCGAACGCGGATTATGAGAGGTTGATTTTTGCTCTATCGATATCGCTGGGGATAAGCGTTCGATATGATCAACATCGGGCTTTTCCATC
Organism: Piscirickettsia litoralis; assembly: GCF_001720395.1. NCBI lineage: Bacteria > Pseudomonadati > Pseudomonadota > Gammaproteobacteria > Thiotrichales > Piscirickettsiaceae > Piscirickettsia > Piscirickettsia litoralis. The sequence goes on along the minus strand of NZ_MDTU01000001.1, from coordinate 54,600 downwards.
ATCGATAAAAATTGACGTGCATAAGTTGATAATGATTCTACATAACGGCGTTGCCCTTCAGCATAAAGCGTATCGAAGGCCAATGAGGACTTGCCTGAACCCGAAAGCCCTGTAACGACAACAAGCTGATCTCGAGGCAAGTCTAAGTCTATATTCTTCAAGTTATGGGTTCTGGCCCCACGGACTTCTATTTGTTTCATTTATTTCACCCAAGTCACGACCGCTGATACTGATCAACGCTCAACTATTTCTCATTTTAGCCCACGTAGACTGACTTTCATGCTGACCCTTTCAAGGCAGCAAACGACTAGTTTATCACTCTTAGTAAAGTGAACCCAAATAATCGAAGATGGATCAAGATAATAAAGATAAGATAAGGGCAAGACAATAAGTCAATTGCAACGGTAGTAACTTTTGTGCGATGCTCGATTTTTTATAAAAATAAAAGAGTAAAAATTCACCACCCGTTCATCTAACATTGACATAAATCAATCTTTAAGAACCGGTTCGATCTGTTCTCGATGAGGTGTTTTTTCGCCTAAACGCTTATGAATTAAATCAATCAACAACATTGCCACTTCATTAGGGCTCGTTTTCGGCACAAAGGCGTCACAACCGACTTTATTTGCCATTTCCTGATTAAATACTCCTGAAATCGACGTATTCAACACAATATGCAAATCTTTCAGGTATTGATCATCTCGACAACGCTTGGTCAGCGTATACCCATCCATATTTGGCATTTCTGCATCCGTAATTAACGCCAGGTAGTCGTTGTTAAAATTTTTGTTCTCTCGTGAAATTTTATAAAGCATCTCATAGGCTTCTGCGCCATCTCTTGCGACATTAATTTTAACACCGACTTGCGTCAAAATTCGATGCAAATGCTGTCTTGCCACACTCGAATCATCGACCATAAAGACTGTGAACTTACCTGCTTTATCTGCCAAACCTTCTTCTTCGAGAATATTTTTATCAATCTTCACATTCGGCGGAATAATCTCAGCAAGAATTTTTTCAATATCAATAATCTCGATAATCTCATTACTCTCAAAGCGCGTTACTGCCGTCAAGTAGTGATTACTCCCTAAACCTCCAGCAGGAGATTCAATTTTATCCCAAGAGGTATTAATAATTCGATTCACCGCCTTCACTAGAAACCCTTGCACATTTTGATTATATTCAGTGATAATCAGCACCCCTTCTTCTGGATTTTTCAGAGGGTTATTGTGCAGCATCAAATCAATATCAATAACAGCCAAAGATTTATGACCGCGTATATGTGCCACCCCAATCACAGAAGAGTGACGGCCTGGCGGTCGTGTTAACTTGGGGCAATGTATCACTTCACGAACTTTAAATACATTCGTGGCATATGACTGCTTACCTTGCAAGCTAAACAACAAGAGCTCTAGGCGATTCTTCCCTGCAAGTTGTGTGCGCTGGTCAACGCCTGCAAGCAGTTCACTCATAACAACGGTCCACGGTGGTTTATCCCTTAGGCTTAAGTATAGGCGACTATTAGCAAAATCATCATTCGCAACACTTGCTCGCCGATAAAAGGGACTGCTATGATAAGGCCCATACAATTAAACAATAAAAGCATCAAAAACATCATGAGTACCGTCACTATTTATCACAACCCTCGTTGCAGCAAATCACGTAAAGCACTAGAAATTCTCGAAGAAAAAGGCCATACCCCCGTTATTATCGACTACCTAGAGCAAAGTTTAACGAAGCAAGAAATACAATCATTATTAAGCCAACTCAGCTTAGCTATTACAGAAATCATTCGACAAAGTGAAGATTATTATAAAGCCGAGCGCTTAAATACTGCCAGCGCAGAAGAGCTAATCACTCACCTCATCAAAGAGCCTAAATTACTACAACGCCCTATTGTTATTTCTAATCACAAAGCAGTGATCGCCCGCCCTCCTGAGCGCGTGTTGGAGATCCTTTAATGCCCTATGTTTTGGTACTATATTACAGCCGTCATGGCGCAACAGCTAATCTCGCACGAGAAATTGCGCGCGGCATAGAGAAAATCTCAGGTATGGAGGCTCGTTTACGCACCGTTCCAGAGGTTTCAACCACCTGTGAAGCCACCACACCCGTTGTTCCGACAGCCGGCGCACCTTATGTCACCCTCGATGACTTTAAACACTGTCAGGGTGTTGCTTTAGGCAGTCCGACCCGCTTTGGTAATATGGCCGCTCCTTTAAAGTATTTTCTTGATCAGACAACCGAACTTTGGTTGCAAGGGGCGCTCGTCGACAAACCTGCGGTTGTCTTTACTTCAACAAGCTCTGCCCACGGCGGCCAGGAAAGTACCTTACTCTCGATGATGATTCCATTACTTCATCACGGCGCTTGTATACTGGGCATTCCTTATACAGAACCAGCCTTAACAACGACCACCAGCGGCGGTAGTCCTTATGGTGCCTCTCACTTTAACATCAATAAAGACACGACGCTTTCCAAAGAAGAAGTCATGCTCTGCCATGCCCTCGGTCAACGCTTAGCAAATACAGCCCTAAAGCTCCAACCTTCCTCTCTTTAATAACCCGTTTTAATTTGCTACCATGCCTTTTCGCTTTCACCACTGGCTAAAAATTTAAGAGTTTAAAGGCATGGCACTATCATCTTCAGCCCTCAGTTTTCTCGAGCGTTATCGCCCTATTATCGATGATTATGACGCCTTCTTAAGTACTCTTAACACGCCCTTACCGCTATGCCTCTGGTCCAACGATTTACGCATTACCAGTGATGACTTTGCAACGCTTTTAGACGAAGAACAAATCAGCTACCAACGCATACCCTGGATGCATAATGGTTTTCGCATCCTCAATCAGCACAGCATGGGGCGGCATTGGAGCTACATTGCTGGCCTATGCCATATTCAAGAAGAAATCTCTATGCTACCGCCTCATATTCTTGCGCCTAATCATAATGACAGCGTGCTTGATTTATGTGCGGCCCCTGGCGGTAAAACCCTGCAAATGGCAATCCGCATGCAAAACAACGGTTCTGTGCTAGCCAATGATATTCACCATCAGCGGATTCGCGCCTTAAGCTCTCATGCGCAACGCTTGGGCCTAACCAATATCACCAGTATGATCAATAATGCCAGCCATATTCCTTCAAGCTTAAATGATTTTGATCGTATCTTAGCCGATGTCCCTTGTTCTTGTGAGGGCACCTCGCGCAAAAATCCAGGCGTATTGCAGCAGCTTACGGTTAAAAAATCACAAGCACAAGCCAAGCAACAACAAGCGATACTGCGCCGCGCCGTACAATTATGTAAACCTGGTGGGCGCATTTTATATTCAACTTGTACTTATGCTCCTGAGGAAAACGAGGCGGTATTAAATGCTATTTTGCAAGAGTATAATAATATTCATATCATCCCCATTAACATCTCGGGCCTAAAAACCACACCTGCTCTTACCTACTGGCAAGGACAGGAATATCATTCTCAAATGAGTAACGCGATTCGCATCTGGCCTCACCATAATAATACCGGCGGTTTTTTTATTGCTTTAATTCAAAAATCAACACAACATCCATCTAAACCTAAAGCCGATAAATCAAGCCCTCTTGAAAACTCAATTTATACCGCACAAACTTTGCTCAGCCCTCAAGAGCAACAAAATTTTCTGCATGGCTTAAATTTACGCTTTGGCATTGAACCTGAGCCGCTTACTCAATATCATTGGCACAATCAGAACCAACAAGCCATTAGCCTTAGCAGCCAGGCGTCGACTCCACAATTAAATAACATCACCAATACGGGTTTGGCCATCATTCATACTCATGGCAAATACCCAAAAGTCACCTCCGCTGGCGCACTCTTTTTAGGTCCACTTGCTCAAAAAAATAAAATTGAAATCACCACAACACAGCTTGCGATCTATTTAAAGCGCCAAACCATTAATCTCGATCAAAACCAATATGGCAACATACTGCCAGGCGCTGTTTTTGTCACTTATAAAGGCTATACCCTTGGTTTAGGTCAGTATCGACAGCAAAAAAACCATAGTCCGCAAAAGGACCATCAGTTAGAAAGCTTATTACCAAAACGCTGGGCGCAAACCTCTTCGGCTTGACCAACCTTGAGATTTTCGCCTAAAAGTTAAGAGTAACATTCTTAATTAAGGCTTAATATGCGATTTCTTATTCCTCTATTTTTAAGTTTCTTTTGTTTATCAATGCACCTTACAAGCTTCGCGAAAGCAAACTCAGCGGATCTTAGCATTGATGCTGCCCGTATCATCCATCAAAAACAAACGAATACACTCGAAGTTTATATGAACCTGACCAATCATAGTCTCAAATATCCAATCACCATCATCGGCGTCTTTTCACCGGCCAGTAAAAGTGCAAAACTTAATCGCTTTAGCTTCCATCGAGGCAGTTATATTAAGCGTCACACACGAAAAGTAACGATTCACCCGAACAGCCATAGTGATTTTAGACAAGGCAGTGTCCACATCGAATTACAAGAGCCTCTACAAGAGTTTGAACCTGGAGATAAGATTCCAATTCATCTCATTTTAGCCAGCGGCCAATCAATAAAAATTAATGCAACTGTTGAAAAAACCGCTTAAGCCCAATAAAACTACTTTTTCTCATCCCTATAATTTAACACAGACGAAGCAAGCTTCAGGGAATCAGACCCTCGAAAGTTGACGAATTACGGTGTCGCCATATCAACCGTAATTTCATGGGGAACTACTCTGTCTCTAACAGCCTCTGATCTCTTCTCTGCGTCATAAAACATCGTTGCCCCACTAGAAGATACTGATTTCAAAGCAGCAACCATGAGACCAGCGGCTGCTCCACCGACTGCAGTTATCCAAGTGGCTCGCTCAACCCCTTGGGCAAGTTGCTCATGTCCTCTATAAATTTCTCGCTCTATTGATGTATTCCAACCACTCCTTGCAGTAAATGGAAGGTCAAAAATATTGGCAGCAATTCCGCCATATACCGTAACTAATTTAAACACTGCTGCAGAAACTTCCGCTGGTGTCATATCCTTATAGTTAGTCAAATTAGCTAAAGCCATCCCTTTGGTAATGGCCAAAGCAAGGTCAGAAAAACTATCAACCTTATTGCCATACACAGTCCCTTTGGAGTACCACTCAGACACTTGGCTAATTACTTCTAAAGAAAGCTGTAAAGGAATAGAGCCAATCAGTGGATTTGAGACCAATACAGCTAACGCTCCTAGCGCCTGAATAACCATTTCCTTAGTGTATGTCGCATCAGCGCTCGAATCTTTTCCTCTACGCCACGCTAATAAATTACCTGTTATCATACTTAAAGAAGCAGAAAGTGCAGCGCCAGAAAGGGTATCGCCCAGCCAATGTTTCTTAGCAATCACTCGCCCTACCATAGTCACCAAAGCATCAATAAAACCTACAGCAAAAACACCACTCTTACTAATTGTTAAAGTCTTACCACATACTTTTAATTCTTTATCATCGTTTAACATCATAGCTAAACCCATCAGCATTGCTCCCCAGCCTGAGTGACCACTTGGCCAAGCTTTGCTGTCCTGTCCATTGGGTCTTTCTTGCAAATAAAAGCGCTTTATACCCTCATTTATCATCCAAGCAGTAGAACCATTCATAACATAAGCAAATGTATCAGACTTCGATATCCGGCTGCACCACTGCGACCAGGTTTCTGCACTTTCACTATAACGTGGATCTTCCACATCATTAGCGCCTTCCATAGTAGGCAAAAAAACGATCATCTCCAGCTTCTAAATCACGGCCTCTTCCTCCACCGCTTTGAATATCAAATGACCCTGTTGCCCTGTGCGACAAACCACTTTCAATATCATTGCCACCTCCTAATAAAGATGTTGCTGCCGTTTCTTCACCTTGTCTTGAACCTCTTCCAGGCATAGAACTTACTCCACTAAAATTATGCTTAAAATATAAAGAACGATTATCTTTATGTAATGATCATGTCTTTGCTTTGGGAAAAAATTGTATGCACATAACATATGCTCGAATATAGATAAAAATAATTTAATTCTATATATTCAAAGGGTTATGGCAAAAAACAAGATATTACGCGATGCTCAATTTTACCAACTGACTGATAGGGGCAAGGTAGCTCCGATATTTTTGTTTTGGAGCAAGCCAATTAAAAGGAACATATCTATGCCATTAGAGGATTTCATCATTGCAGTATGCTATTTGATTGCAGATATTGATAATCAATTGCCTGATATAACTCAATTTCGTAGCTGCGAGTTTACTCTAGTTCAAGGGGCAAGGTCATATTGATACGGGTAAAGCCATCTGTCATTGTTTTAAACCGCATTAGAAGCAATAGTTTCCTGGATTTGTCCAAGACAAAATTTCGCGAAGCAAGCAGATTAATTTTAAAATGTTAAACACACATCCAGCAACAAGTGATCAAATCACACATATAAAAGTATCGCTTTTATATGTTTCTATTTTTTTATGAGCGGCACTCTACTAAAAATTTTTACTATTGAGGCTAAGCTGTATTATCAAAAAATTGCTCAAAGAACTTTATTAGATGTCAGCCCCACATATAATAATGCGTTAACGCCTAAAGCCAGTCTCTGAAGTAAAAAATTTTGGCTCAAAGTCAACTAAAGCCGGCTTTAACTCTTCAATAATGCTCGCAGGCGCGTGAATTTCTAAACGTGTCATCTCTGCAACAGCGAACAACTCACCGAGCAACTCTGACACATGATCTAAGTGATATAAAAACGCTGCACTATCCGCATAAATTTCTTGACAGTGTGCTTCATCTTCATTAAAGCTAAAGCTGTAACACAAACAACTTGGCTCATGATTCGTTTTCTTAACTAAACGCTGAGAAATTTCTTTAAAAGCACCGACCTTACCTGCATGAATCTTAAAGTAAGGTAAGACTGTGCAATAATTATTATCTTGGCTACTATTTACAGACCCCATTTGGTTCTCCTTTAATATCAATTAATTCTAAATTAAGACCTTATACCACATGATCATTCATTCTAAAATTACATAATTAAATCAAAAGGTACGGTCTTCGTCCCTTGGTGATACACCATACGCCAGCCACAAACTTCATTGCGCCAAATCGACGTTCTTCTTGAATACACCCCAGCACTCTCACTATTTGCCCTGATAACAGCTCGAAAAATGAGCTGGACGACACCCTCTGCAAGCGACCTAAACTCAAAGTCTTGAGCATGTGCCTGCCAACTGTTTTCAGCAGGCAACTTTTCTAACACTTCATTTAAGCCAAAATAAGCACCCGATGCACCAACTTCTAAAAAATCGGATGATAATAATGATCTTAATTTATCTTTTGAACGACACACTTCAGCTGTTAGTAAAGCGAGTTCTTTTTCTTTAATCAGCTTTTCTATTTCTATAATTTTCACAAAATATACAACCAAAAATTAATGGTAATAAAACTTAATAAAGTTGTCACGACAACCACAAACGTCTGTGTCTGTGCGCCCAGCTGATATTTATTAGCAATAATATAATTATGTGTTGCTGTTGGGCTCGCACAAAGCAAAACTAAGGCTAATAGCAATTCATGTGGCAAGTGCATCAACCAACCGACAATCCAGGCAATCACCGGAAATAAAATCAGTTTAAACACTGTAATTAAAGTAATCGAAAATAAATCACTACCTAATTTTAAGCTTTTAATATGATGAGCGCAGGAAATACCTAATGCAAATAGAGCCACAGGCGCAGATGTCCCTCCCATAAAGTGCAAAAATTTCACCACATGATCATTTAGTGGAACTTCTAAAGCACCAACAACAAAACCCAACAAAGACGATGCAATAATCGGATTAGTAAAAATAACTGCTATAATACGCTGCAAAACAAATTTAAGATATTTTTGATTATTATTTTTCTTATTTTTAGCCGAGATTAAAATCTCAATGACCAAAATTGCCAAGGTAAAAAAGATGATGTTCTGTATTGCCATCAACGGAATTGCCAACGCCGGCGAGGCAAAAATCAGCATAAATAAAGGAATGGTAAAATACGCCCCATCCACCTGACTCACAGCGATGCTATTCATCACACTCTCAGCAAGGCTTTTACCCATCAGCTTATAACTAATGAATAAAATCAATGCAATAATAATCACCATTGCTAGGCCATAAGCCAGTGAATAATGCAGTTCTGCCAGACTAAAATGGCTTTTATAGCAACTTAGAAATAACGCCAGAGGCAGTGCAACATAAAAGACATAGTGGATCAGTGTAATATCTGTTCCGGCCTTGAATACTCTACTATGCCCGAATCCAAAACCTAAAAAAATAGCAACAAACAATACCGATGTGGTTGCAAAAACGTGTCCCATTATTTACCTTTATTATTGTTATGCATTACAGTCCAGTAAGATATATTCAAGAATATCAGCAATCTGCTCCTCAGTTTCGGCAACAGCCAACGCCTGGGCATCAACTTCTTTCAAAGCATGAGTAAATTCTGCTGGATGAATCACAAGCAAAGGCTTTTTCATGGCGATTGCATAGCCAGCATCAAAGGCTGCATTCCACTGTCGATACTTTTCACCAAACTTCACAACGACTATATCCGCCTTTTGTAATAGCGTCGTCGTTCTAATTGCATTGATTTTCGCCGCTTTATGATCTTTCCAAAATGCTGTTGACTCTTTCCCAAGAATCTTATCTCCACAATCATCACTTCTCGCATGATCAGTAACAGGGCTGAGTAACTCGATATTCAGCTCTTTCTCGATAACTTGCTGATGAATGCGCTGGCGCCAATCACTATGGATCTCACCGGATAAATACACAGCTAATGCTTGTTTCATAATCACACACCTTCTTGCTATAATTGTTGACTATCGAGTATACGTGGTTTGGCGACTGCTGCAAAATTTGCCGATCAGCCAAATAAATAACCTAACTGGAAAAGCAATAATAATCAGGAAGATGATGCGACTGACTCAAAAAAGGCTCTCAGATTACCCTTGGCACGTCCGCTTGTTCTTTTGGTTACAGAAAAGAAAGTTCGGCTTCGTCTTAAACCCGAACTGGCTTTGGGGTCGCCGGCCCAAAATGATGTACGCCATGGCACTTTTTTATAACAGCGTTGAAAAAAACAGCTCTGTGCCTCCGGTTATTCGCTCACTCGTCACCGTATACACCTCTCAAATTAATTCATGCTCCTTTTGCATCGATATGAACTCCGCTCTACTCATGGAACGCTTAGAGCAATCAGAGAAACTCGATCAATTGCATCAATGGCAAGGATCTAAACTCTTTACCGACCAAGAAAAAGCCGCTCTTAACTACACAGAAGCGATGACCTATACAGATAAAGAAGTCTCAGAGCAGATTTACAACCAACTAAAGCAATATTTCAACGAAGATCAAATACTCGACCTAACCGCCTTAATTGCCTTTCAAAACCTATCCAGCAAATTTAATAACGCACTTGATGTTAAGGAACAGGGGTTTTGTCGGAGGTTATAAAAACACCCTCAATTATTTTCAGCTAGCATTGTGTAAGCAACTTGGAATCTCGCTTCCCCTTCAAAATCACCGGGGACACTCATAAAGCCTTCCAGCTTATAATTAAACTAACGTTAAATTAATAAAATTAACCATGGAGCTGCATAGGCAAACCCTTACCAAGTTGCATGTTTAAGGCATAAAGGTCAAAATAAATCTATGATCGAAGCGGCAAGGGAAAATAGAGGTGCTTACTACTCTGTGGAGTAAGAGAATAGTCATAGCATGGATACCAGCACTGCTATTAGCACAGCCATCATGCGCATATGTCTATGGTGGTAGTAACTTCAGTTTAGGACAATACCCTGAGGTAGACTGCGGTTTTAAACCAATCAAACCACAAAAGCCTTACTATCATGATAGTTATGCAATACAAGCTTATAACAATGAAGTCATGCAGTATAACTATGATATTCAACAATATATCTCCTGTGTTAAAGAGTATTTAGAAAATGCTAAAAATGACATTCAAAGAATACAAGATGAAATGCAAGAAGCAATTGATAAAGCAAACAGGTAGCAAGAACTGCTGAGAAGAAAATTAATGGATAAAGACGAAGAGTTCTGGCTTGTATGCACTGTATATACAGTTCTAACTGTATACATAGTTATACTTATATTTAAAGGATTAAGTATGGTTTTCTCAATTATAACAGCAATGACTGCTATTTTAAGCATAATAATAACTCTACACACTAGAATTACACACAACAGAGATGCTAAAAGAGAAATAAATATAAGATTCCATGAACAAAGATTTAGCATCTATAAAAGACTGAAAAAATTTTCTACACGAAATTGATACTGAAAGCTGCAAGTACGATAAAGATAAACCTAATGATGAGAAAATTTACCAGATAATAAGAAGTGACTTAGAAAAAGTCAATGACCTATTCAATGAATTACCTTTTATTTTTGATAGCGTGACATCAAAAAAATTATTAACTATCAAGTATGCTATGGAGGATATTCTCAAGGAAGCTGAACCATTCATAAATAACAGCATACTAGAATCTGACCAGAAAACGGCAGTTATATCTACACATATTTTTCAAGCTAAACCAGACAATGAAGGTACAGTTAAAAAGAATAATGATATATTAGTTAAAATGGCTAATGGTGGTCTAGAAGAGATATTAAGACCATCTTTAGCATTCGACGATATAACTTCTAAATAACTCAAGGAGACAAATATGAGCAAAGAAATTGCTGACTATCTAGGAATTACAGAAGAAGAATATCTAGAACTTGATCCTGAATTAGAACCAAATACAGGTTCAACGGGTGAGATGGTTTACATACTCTAAGAAACTGGAAAACAGCTTTGAATCGATTTATAATTGAGTTCGAAAGCTGTTTAATCGAGTATATTTAGAAAGAGCGTTTACACCGAATTATTGATAGCCCACATGCAATACTCAGCAATCTTTTGTTCATTTTTAGTCCCTTTACTCACAGAGAAAATCCATTTTAATCTTTTCTAGTCCTTGGAGTGTCAGAGCTCTCCTCATCTAAACACCCATCCACATCCTGCCATATCGTTTCTGATAAACTATCAAACCACTGCAATTCTGGCCAACTACGCAACCATGTCATTTGGCGTTTTGCTAATTGGCGTGTTGCGATAACGCTGCGCTCGATCATTTCATCATAACTTAGCTCACCCGATAAATGCTGCCAGGCTTGTCGATAACCAACGGCACGCACTGCCGGTAAATCTTCTTTTAAATCTCCGCGCTGATACAATTTTTTGCACTTCGTCTAAGAAGCCTAATTCCATCATTTTTTCAAAACGTAATTTGATACGCTCATGTAAAACAGCGCGATCAGCTGGTGCTAAAGCCATCGCCGTAATGGGATATGGACAGGGCGTTTGATCATTTTCTTGACATAACTCAGTAAGGCTTTTACCGGTGATTTGATACACTTCCAACGCTCTTAATAAACGCTGTGGGTCATTTGGGTGAATGCGCTTAGCCGAAACCGGATCAATAGTTTCAAGCTCTTGATGTAATATTTCTAGGCCTGCTTGGTCTGCACGCTGTTGCAATTGCGCCCGTATATTTTCATCCGCTGCCGGTAACTCGGCCAGGCCATCACGTAGAGCTTTAAAATAGAGCATGGTACCACCGACAAGTAACGGTGTTTTACCTGCACCAATAATTTCTTCGATATGCTTTAAAGCATCTAAACGAAAGTCGGCCGCAGAATAAGGGACGCTCGGGTCCAAAAAGCTGATCATGCGATGTGGTGCACGATTTAACTCCTCGGCGCTCGGCTTAGCCGTGCCGATATCCATATCCCGATAAATCATCGCTGAATCCACACTGATGATTTCATATGGTCCTGTTTCAACTAAATGCATCGCTAAATCTGTTTTACCTGAAGCCGTTGGCCCCATTAAAAATACGACTCGATTTAAATCTGCTGCTACCATGATCAACTACCTCCCTCTTAAAAACAGTTTATCGAGGGCGGTCATGTCAAGTGCTGTCCAGGTTGGGCGACCATGATTACATTGATTGGCATGATCAGTTTTTTCCATATCTCGTAATAGCGCATTCATTTCTGGAAGACTCAGCTGGCGATTCGCCCGCACCGCACCGTGGCAGGCCATCGTCGCTAGAATGTCATTTAAGTGATTTTCTATTGCAAAGCTATCACCAAAACGACTGACATCACTGATTACATCTTTAACAAGTTGCTCTGCATGCTCTTGCTTCAATAAGGCTGGGATTGTACGAATCAGTGCCGTTTCAAAACCAGTGACACTGACAGCTAAGCCTAATTTTTGAAATAATTCTTCGCATGTTGTTAAGCGTTCAATCTCTAACGGGGATAATTTTAATGATAATGGTATAAGTAACGCTTGCGTTGCCAGCTTATCCTCCTGCCAGGCTTGCTTTAGCTTTTCATAAACAACACGCTCATGAGCCGCATGCATATCGACTAAAATCAAACCCGAATCATTCTCTGCGAGAATATAAACTCCCTTTAATTGCGCTAAAGCAAACCCTAACGGCGGTGTTTTCTCTTGACCTTTTTTGTTTTCACAAGTTTTAGAGGGAGCATGAGTCATGTTTGCATTCTGCTTTTTAGCAAGTTTAAGCTCAGGTTGTTCATCTATTTTTTCATCATTTACCTCTAAAAGCTGGGCATAAAGCTGTAAAGGCCCTTTTTGCTCTTTCACTGCTTGCGCTTTGAGCGCTAAAGGTTGTGCGGCCGCAACGCGAATCGATGGTTTTTTACCCGTATTTGAAGCCGCTTTTAGCGAATAAGCTTGATTTTTTGTAATAGCGACAGGCTCTGAAGGTGAAGCGCTTATCGCTGTTATTTGTTCCTGCTGCTCTACTTGTCCTTGGGTTTCATAAGCCGGTTGGGTCTTTTTTAAGGCTTCTTGCAAAACTTTACGAATAAAGCCAAACACCTGTCGGCCGGATGAAAAGCGCACCTCTTGCTTAGTCGGGTGCACATTCACATCCACTTCAACCGGATCTAAGCCTAAAAAGAGGACAAACGCCGGATAACGGCCAGAATATAAGACATCTTGATAGGCTTGCCGAACCGCTTGATTTAACGCACGATCACGGATCATCCGGTCATTGACATAAAAGTATTGTAAGTCCGCCTGGCTTCTTGAAAACGTCGGTTTCGCAATCCACCCCCGCAAACACAAGCCATTAATTTCTTCATTAATGTATAAACTTTGCTCAACAAACATCTGACCACAAAGCTTTGCTACCCGTGCGCGCTGCTCTGTCAAAGAAACCGCTGCTTTTAGATCGAAAATAACCTTACCATTATGACTAAGCTTAAAGGCAACTGGAAAATGGCTTAAAGCGATTTTGCGTACAGTTTCATCAATATGTAAAAACTCAGTGCGTTCAGCACGTAAAAACTTGCGTCGCGCCGGCACATTAAAAAATAAATCACGAACGTGAATACTGGTTCCTAGTCCGTGTGCGATCGGCTTAAGCAACAAATCAGGGTCATTTTCACCCTCCATTTCGATAGACCAGCCCATCTCCTCATCATTTGTGCGTGATTGTAGACAAAAACGCGAGACCGCGCTGATACTGGCTAAAGCCTCACCACGGAACCCTAAGGTTTCCACCGCTTCTAGATCCTCTATGGTCGAAATTTTACTCGTTGCATGACGATCCAAGGCCAGCTTTAAGTCGTCCTTAGCAATGCCATGACCATCATCACGTAAACTAATTCGCTGCACACCCCCCTTATCAATGTCGATCTCAATGCGTGTCGCCCCAGCATCCAAACTGTTCTCAACCAGCTCTTTGATCACAGCCGCAGGGCGCTCAACCACTTCTCCAGCAGCAATTTGATTGGTTAAATGACGGGGCAGAGTCTGAATACGTTTCACGCTGTTTATCACCTTAGTTCACTCGGCCCCTGAGTATAGCAAATTTTAAGGTAAATTAACGTGTCTTATCATAAAACAACTCACGCGGAAAATGGAGCTGACTCTCAAACAAAAAATGATCCGATAAATCCAATTCTGCATAAGGCGCTGAAGGTACAAGTGAGCCGCCATCATACATATCTGTGTTATTCACTCCACGTATCACACGAATACGCGTTTGCTGTGGCTGATCCTTGGCTAAATAACTTTGATTGACCAGAACATAATCATCCATCTCACCATAAGTCCCGGTGTTCATCAGATTCTTAGTGTAATCACCCCCATAGGGTAATACATTAATGTTCGACCAAGGCTGATAACTTGGATCAACTGCTAGAATTGTTTGCTTAAGCTCGATGCAATCACCTTTAATATGGCATTTTTGGTAATCGACATTGAGATCCCCAGCAATGACTACCGGCTGACTTTTCGGGATATGCCGATCAGCAATAAACTGTTCAAGTTGTTTAAACTGTTTATCTCGAGCAATCGTATCTTTAGCTTCTGTTGATTGCCCTTCTGTCGCCTGTAGGTGTGTGCCAATAATGTTATAGAGCATATGACCCTTTTGAATCCGCACATATAGCACGCCTTTAGCGGCATTACAATCAACATCGCTACAGTCCTTATATATTTCTTTAGCACGTTGACCGGTGACTATCGGCCAATGACTAAAAATCATCTGTCCACCCCCTAACAATTTACTATCAAATGTCGGGCCATAGTAATAGGGATAATCTTGCTTCATTGCATTAATAAAGGCCTCACGGTGCGCTTTGCTCATTAACTCTTCAACAACGACGACATCATAATCTTTAATTTTCTCAGGAATCAATTGCGCTCGCACTGCCGCTTGATTCATTCGCATCGCCACACCGGCATAAAATGGCCAAAGTTGCACATTATAGCTAGCAACGGCTAAAGATTGATCATCGCTATCATTGCGAGAATAACGCGGTTCAGTCGCACTTTGGTCCAGCACATAATCAATTTCATTGGTCGATTGGTCACTGCCGCCATAGTGAATCGCAGCACCATAAACCTTATAGGGTTTGTTATTCCATAAGAGTTTAGGTTCGATCGACTCCAGTTGAACATTATTCGGGGCAGGCTTGCTGGCAAAAATAGTAATCGGTTGAGAAGCCAAAGAAGAAGGAGACTGAGCTTGGTAGTTTGCACTCATAATACTTGAACCAATGAGGTCACCTTTTACACGAGTTGTCAGGCGAAAATGCTGTGTTTTCCCATCTTTATTATCATTTGAAATATCCGCGTTTAAGCAATAAATTTTTCCATTTTTAATGCCTTGGTCATAATTAATCGTCAATAACTTTCCACGCTGATATGCTTGTAATTTTCCCGAATAAGCATGATAGCGACGGCTCTCTAAACTTGCACAACCCTCAGCTTGAGTATCAATAAACGAGTGATAGCTCACCGGCCGATCCGTATTATTAATAAAATAAAAGTTATATTCTGCATATGCAACCGAGGCAATAGAAAGTGAACACACCCCCAGTAACATCGCCCGATAAGATTTAGACAACTTCATTAAGCAACTCTCCTTGTATATTTAAAATCCTGGCAAATGCAGCTAGTTTAAAGGAGCTTGCACAATATGCATAGCCTTTTAATGCGTGAAAATTTATCCAATCAACAATAACTCTTTATTATCATTATTAAAAATCAATAAATACCGCACTGCGGCTTGATCATTGCAATCATTTTGTTTGTACTAGCAGAAGTGGCTGTAATCACTTCAATCATTCAAGGATGCGTTTATGGAGCACATTTATCATTTCCTCAGTCAGGCAGTGAACTTCATCAATAGTATAATTTGGGGCTATTTACTGATCTACCTCCTTATTTTTCGCGGGTATTTATTTCACACTGAAATTAAAGTTTATTCAGTTACGTCACTTCACCCATATCTTTGCAGTGGTAAAACACAGCCGACAAACCACTGACCAGGGCATTTCCTCCTTTCAAGCCTTATGCACCAGCCTTGCTGCGCGCGTCGGTACCGGCAATATCGCAGGCGTGGCGATCGCAATTTACCTCGGAGGACCAGGCTCTATCTTTTGGATGTGGTTAATCGCTCTGATTGGCATGGCAACGAGTTTTGTTGAAGCCAGCTTAGCCCAACTTTTTAAAGTCAAAGCCGATGATGGCACTTATCGCGGTGGCCCCGCCTACTACATAGAGCAAGGCTTGGGTAAACGTTGGCTGGGGGTTTGCTTCTCCATCAGCTTGATTATTGCTTTTGGCTTAATTTTCAATGCAGTACAATCCAATACGATTATTAACGCAATGCATCATGCATTTAATGTTGATCAAAGCCTGATGAGCTGGATCCTTGTTGTCATCACCGCCATTATTATCTTCGGTGGAATTCGCCTTATTTCACGCTTTGCCGAAATGGTCGTCCCCTTTATGGCACTGGCTTATATTTTAGTGGCCTTTTATGTCATCATCACTCACATCACCCTCTTACCTGATGTGATTACTTTAATTTTCCGTGATGCTTTCACTGTTCACTCTGCCGCTGCCGGTGGACTGGGTTACACCATCGCACAGGCGATGATGAACGGTATTAAACGAGGACTATTCTCTAATGAAGCCGGGCTTGGCAGTGCTGCGAATGCCGCTGCAACAGCATCACCGACCCCCAGGCACCCAGCGGCTCAGGGCTATATACAAATGCTGGGAGTATTTATCGACACTATGGTGATTTGTACTGCGACAGCCAGCATCATCCTACTTTCTGGCTCTCTGAGTCCAGGAAGTGGCTTAACGGGTGTAGCTCTTACCCAGCATGCACTCTCTAGCCAGGTCGGTAGTTGGGGCAATCAGTTCATTGCTATCGCCATCTTATTCTTTTCATTTACCACCATCGTCGCAAACTATTCATATGCTGAAAATAATCTAGGCTTTTTAAGCAGACGTAAAGCCTTGCTATTTGTATTCAGGCTCATTGTATTATTAATGGTACTTTTTGGCGCTTTTGCCGAACTCCCTCTGATCTGGAGCATGGCTGATGTCGCTATGGGAGTGATGGCCTTTATCAACCTCATTGCCATATTATTGCTCTCTAAGCTCGCCTTTATGCTTGCCAAAGACTACAACGATCAACTCGCCTTAGGCAATCAGCCTGAGTTTCATAAGAGCAGCCTCGGCAAACTCGGTAATAAAATTAAAAGCGATATTTGGGGTTAGCATTTTTACCAAACCATTAAGGGCATCAAGAATGAGTTAACGCCTTGATGCCCCATACGTTAGCCTCTTAATTTTTCTTGTTATAGACTAAGATATAAGCTATAGTGGCCTTCACTCTGTTAAAAAGCAGAAAACTGTAGCTAAAAATCTTTAAATCTTAAGACGATGTAATTCATTAATATTTATGTGATGTATATATAATGAGAAATAATCATAACACTATATATTGTATTACCAACCTACAAGGTGTTATTACATTTGCGAGTCGGTCATTTCTTGAGCTTCACAATATAAATCAAGAAGAAACGATTGGCAGTCGGGTAAGCCAGTATATTACTTTTCCATTGGGTTGCACTCAAGCAATACAAGATATTATTGATATTGGCAATGGGAAAATCGCATCTTCACATCGTGAAGGGATCATTCTCAATCAAGATAGCTTTGCTGTCGGCACTCTCCATAAGTACCCACAGATGAACGACGGCAAAATTATTGGCATTGTTCACGAAACAGATTGCAGCCTAGAGCAACTTATAAATAATAAATGCCTAGAGGTAATAGAAAAAGCATCTTATAAGGGTGAAGTACTCAATAAAATTGATATTAAATTATTAATGATTCTCACCCAATTTAACAACCTGAAAGCAGATGATATAGCGAGTATTTTCAATGTAAAAACCAGCTCTGTCTATGTTTATAAAAACAGTTTAATCAGTAAAATTAGATCCGCAAATCACAGTGAAGACTTTTTGTTACCTTGAGGTAATAAAACATATTTTACTACATGGCCTGTACAAAGACCATGATAAGTATATTTGTCTCCCTCACCATGAACTATCACTCTTTTCCGGCATGTCTTTAGAGCAACTAAAAAATATAATTTCAAGCTTCTCTTTCCCCAAGCAGTAATAACAAAAAACTAAGGGGCTGACACCTAACCTTTGACCTGCTTCCATTGGCTTGCTAAGCGCTTTTCTGAAACTGGGTATAACGTTTTTAACTCTTGTGCAAAAACAGACACCCGGTATTCTTCTATCATCCACTGAAACTCAATTAACGCCTCGATATTACCTTGCTGGTTTTTCACCCACTGCTCGCCT
The DNA here is from genome assembly GCF_001720395.1 of Piscirickettsia litoralis. Classification (NCBI taxonomy): domain Bacteria; kingdom Pseudomonadati; phylum Pseudomonadota; class Gammaproteobacteria; order Thiotrichales; family Piscirickettsiaceae; genus Piscirickettsia; species Piscirickettsia litoralis. Next base: position 36,320 of record NZ_MDTU01000001.1, on the reverse strand, counting down.
TCTGCACGCTTTTCTGTCCAAGGAGCTAATAACCGGGTATGGCGAATATCCCGATTTACATCATTATTCATGCGCTCCATACGTTTTAAAATCGCCTTTAAATAAATTGGCATACGCTCTAAATATTTAAGAGGTGTTTTTTGAATAAACCCAACAAAAACCAGATGATTGAGTTGCTTTTTAATATCTTCGAAAGACTCAATTAAGGCAAAGCTTGAACTTTGCTTGAGTTGCTTTTGAATCGCATTACGCGTTTTTAATACCTCGGCCACAATTTTCGCAATACGCTCACCGGTTGTAATTAATTCACCGCGCTTTTTTTCCAATAATTGATTAAATTCAACTTCTCTAAAAATTAATTTTTTATTTTCAAAAAACGTCGCTTCAAATACAGCACCTACTAAATCACTGACCAGTGCGTCTTTTCCACCCAAACTGGCAAAATAAACTGCGAGATTGCTAATTTTTAATAACTCTTTCTTTAGGTATTTCGCCTGTTCAGGTAACGACTTAATAGCCAGTAAAACTTGACCTTCTAAGTGATAATAATGGGCTTGCTCTTCAGTCGGTGCTGTCCCTAAAATAACCTGATCACCTTCGGCAATTAAACATGGAAATAATTGCATCTGCATGGAAAACTTCTCAACTGTGATCGTTTTTTCTAAATCACCAAAATCCCAGCTTTCAACAGTTTTTATCTCAGCCTCACTCTCTGCACCTACAGACTGATTATTAATCATTTCAACATGATCAGCACACTCAGTTTGCAGCTTTTTTAAATCTCGCCCTTCCGCAATCACTTTATTTTCTTCATTAATCACCTGAAAGTTCATCTGATAAAAAGGCTCCAACTCAACACTCTCCCAAGTATCAACAGGCACCTCAACGCGCTTTAATGCCGTTAAGGCCAAAGCTAAAGCAACTGTTAACGGTCGGTGACGGTCTAATCGATGAACAACCTGGCGCGCCGTATCCGGTGCTGGAATAAACTGACGGCGCAATGACTTTGGCATTGCTTTAATCAATATCGTCACTTTTTCTTCTAAAAAACCAGGCACCAACCATTCGAACGCTGCATTCGACAAATGAGGCAATATAGCGAGTGGTATTGTTGCCGTCACACCATCACGCACCCCTCCTGGCTCAAAGTGATAGCCCAAGGCAAACTGAAACCCACCGACTTGTAACTGATTTGGAAATTGTGCAACAGGATCTTCCATTAAGTGATTTAATAACTCTTCACGCTGCATATATAAAGCCTGGACCTGATTTTGATCTGCTTTTTTAAGCCAATTTTTTAAAGTAATTGCACTGTGAATATGCTCTGCAATCACCCCATCATAAAAACGATAAAGGGCATCATCGTCGACGACAATATCGCGCCGGCGTTGCTTATGTTCTAGCTGACGTACTTCTTCAAGTAGTTTTATATTATGATGATAAAACTCTGCATTACTGCGCAACTCTTCACCAACTAAACCATTGCGAATAAAAATTTCACGAGAAAGTTTCCCATCGATTCGGCCATATTGCACCGGTCGTTTAGCCACCAGGGTAATGCCGTATAATACAACTTTTTCATAAGCCATCACCTGCTGACGCTTAACTGACCAATGTGGTTCAAAATACTCGCGTTTAACCAAATGCTCGGCGGCTTTTTCTACCCATAATGGATCTATACTGGCCACTTGTCTTGCATAGATACGCGCGGTTTCAACAATTTCCCAGGCCATGCACCATTTTGGCCCTTTTTTAAATAAAGACGATCCAGGGAAAATATGAAAACTGCGGTTACGCGTACTAATATACGAATGGTCTTCACTGCTTTTTATGCCCACTTGCGTGATAATACCCGCTAAAATCGCCTGATGCAGATGATCATAATCAGCAGGCTCTTCATTAAAGTGCAACTTTTGCTCGCGCGCTAATTGAGAGAGCTGCTGATAAACATCATTCCATTCTTCAACACGCAAATACGAATAAAAGTTTTCCCGACAATAACTACGAAAACGGCGCTTTGATAACTCTTCACGTGCTTTCGATAAACTTTCCCAAAGCTTTAAGAAACTAACAAAGTCAGAGCGCTTATCTCGTAAAGCTTTGTGAGCTTCATCAGCTTGCTGCTGCTTATCTTGCGGTCGCTCACGAGGGTCTTGAATACTTAAGACACTAGCAATAATTAAAATTTCACTTAATGCATTTTTCTCAGCACCAGCGAGGATCATTCGTCCAACACATGGATCAACGGGGAAACGAGCCAACATTCGCCCTAAAGAAGTTAAGCGCTGGTCCGCCCCCATCGCCCCTAACTCATTCAGCAATCTTAAGCCATCATTAATATAACGAGTATCTGGCGCATCTAAAAACGCAAAGGCTTGAATATCACCTAAGCCTAAATTCGCCATCTGTAAAATAACGGCGGATAAATTCGTTCGGACAACTTCGGGGTCAGTAAACTCAGGGCGGGACTGAAAATCCAATTCATCATATAAGCGTATGCAAATACCATTAGCAACACGGCCACAGCGCCCTTTACGCTGGTTGGCACTGGCTTGGGAAATTGCTTCAATCGGCAAACGCTGCACTTTTGTCCGATAGCTATAACGGCTAATCCGGACAAAACCGGCATCAATCACATAACGAATCCCAGGCACCGTCAGCGAGGTTTCTGCCACATTCGTCGATAACACAATGCGCCGGCCATGCACTGACGTTTTGAAAATCGCTTGCTGGGCCTTTAAGCTTAAGCGCGAAAATAACGGCATCACCTCAGCCCGAGGAAACTCTTTACTCAATACCTCCGCTAAATCTAGAATCTCTCGCTCACCGGATAGAAACACGAGAATGTCACCGGGGCCACTTTGCCAAAGCTCATTTACCGCTTCACAAATCGCATCACTGCTTTCTTTCTCAATTTCACCTTGCAATAACGGCCGATAACGCACTTCCACCGGATACGTCCGTCCTTCAACGCGTAAAACCGGTGCGTTATTAAAAAATCGCGAAAAACGTTCAGGGTCTATGGTCGCTGAGGTAATAATCACCTTAAGTTCAGGGCGTTTTGGCAATAGCTGCTTTAAATACCCCAACAAAAAATCAATATTTAAACTGCGTTCATGCGCCTCATCAATGATAATGGTATCATATTGCAATAACAAACGATCTTGCTGCATTTCAGAAAGCAACATACCATCGGTCAGTAATTTAATTAAGCTTGTTTCTTTGACTTTTTCATAAAAGCGTACTTTATATCCTACCGTTTCACCCAGCTCAGAACCGAGTTCTTGAGCAATTCGATCCGCCACAGAACGCGCGGCAATGCGTCGAGGTTGAGTATGGCCAATAAAACCACGCTGCCCACAGCCAGCCTCTAGGCACATTTTAGGCAATTGAGTGGTTTTACCCGATCCTGTATCGCCGGCAATAATCACCACTTGATTCTTCTTAATCAGCTCGATAATCTCATCTCGAGCGTTAGCGACCGGCAATTCTTCTGGATAATTTAACTCTGGGACACTCGCAGCTCGTGCTTCAACGCGTGCTTTTGCATGCAGCAATTTTTTTTCTAAGCGCTCATTCGCATACGCCGGATTATTCTTTTTTGACCAGGCTCGCCAGGCTTTGCGCAATTGCCACGCCTCTTTTACCGTACATTCTTTAATCAGCCGATCAAATACATTATGCTGCATGCCTTTCTCCACATTAGTGCAGCAGCATCATAGCATGGATCAAATTATGCAAAAAGTACTGAAAAAGTAGCGAGTTCCTCGACCTTAACACAATGTTTCGTTAGACTTACTGAATAAACTACAGCGATCTCAAGGAAAGTATCATCATGAAGCGTGTCGTCTTTAATCAAAAGGGTGGAGTTGGCAAATCCAGTATTACCTGTAACCTGGCAGCCATCAGTGCCTTATGCGGCTTAAAAACACTCGTCGTTGACCTCGATCCCCAGGCTAATTCTAGCTTTTACCTATTAGGACAAGCCTATAGTGAGTGCGAGCAAACCATCACCGATTTTTTTAGCAATATCCTCTCCTTTAACTATTCCAGCAGCCCTTTAGCCGAATGCATTCAGGCAACAAAAATAGAAAATTTAAATGTTGTTCCCTCCAATCTTGAGCTAGAAACACTACACAGCAAACTCGAATCACGTCATAAAATTTATAAACTGAAAGAAACGCTAGATCAGCTTGATTACGATGCCATTTACATCGACACCCCCCCAGCCTTTAATTTTTTCAGCCGTTCAGCACTGATTGCTGCATCTCATTGCCTAATTCCTTTTGATTGTGATGAATTTTCACGCCAAGGTCTATACACACTCACCCACAATATTCACGAAATCAGCAATGACCATAATCCAGATTTAGATATCGAAGGCATTGTTATCAATCAATACCAGCCTACCAGCAAACTCCCTCAGCAGGTCGTTCAAGAGTTACTCGATGATAATCTCAATGTTATAGAGCCATATTTATCCTCTTCCGTCAAAATGAAAGAATCACACAAAAAAGCACAACCTTTAATCCAGCTTAATCCAACACACAAACTAACCCAGGAATTTTTACAGGTTTTCCAAAGTATTCACCCAGACATTAATGTCAAAGACTTTATCCCACAATTTAAACCAGTCACTAAAAAAATCAGTCATTACCGCCACACAAAAAAATAAAGACAATTTAAATGTAAACGCAGCCTCATAACAATAAGATAGTTCATTAAAAACAAAGGCTGAATTTTTCATTCGGCCATTTTTCTTGAAATAAAAAATAACGTCATTGGTCTTAACCCGAAAAAGTGGACACCTGTTCACACAGCTTCAGCCATCATTTCTGCGATGTCACGAAAGCTCAAACTAAAACGGTGATAGAGCCAAACAACATAACTGATAATCTGGACAGGAAAACGATGATCTTTAGGTTAAAATGAAAGCATAGCAAGTCTTAAAACAAAGCTCTCATTATATCAGCAAATTAACGTGACGGTGCCAGCTCATTCACCCACGGACCGAAAGCCCGTGGTGCTCTGTCTGCGACCATATAGAAAAACAGAGTCTTTTATTGATTATCAACCTTGATTTACATGTTAGCATAATAAAAATCATTTATTTTATACAACTAATCCATATGGTGCATAGTGAAAAAATGAAAAAAAACAATTAGTTTTCATATGAGCGAAAAAAAAGTGCTTTTTTACAAAACTAATATTTTGCTACGAGTTACGTTAAATAACCTATTTTAAGATATTAAATAAAATTACATAAAACACAGCAAATTACCGCATAAGGTTAGAAGGTTAGAAGGTTAGAAGGTTAGAAGGTTATGCCAAGTATAGACGAATTATATCTAGTTGAAATCAAAGAATGTTTTAAACGCGCCAGAGAATTAGTAAGAGGCAGAAACTCTTTATTTAATGAAAATATTTCAATAAATAGAAGCAGGCCGTTTAGTGAAATAGATAACTATCTCGTTGATTCGAGTCAAATCGAAACTAAATTTTCAGAACTTAGAGCCAGTATAGGAAAATTAGATCTAAATTCAAATACATATGCAGATAATAGAGAGAAGCTTTATGAAGAATTCAATAATTTTGTTTCTAAAGAAACAGGAGGGCTTAAATTAGATATAGCTAGGTTGTTAAATTTTGACAAAAGTTTATCGCCTAAGTCCCTTAGTTTAAAAGAATTAATACTCTTTGAAGCTGCAAGTTTTGAAGCAGCAGGAAACTTACATACAAAATTAATTAAGAAAATTGCTTATAAATTGATCAAAGACCCTGAAAAATTTAAAATAGAGTCCAATTCGATTTTACATCAAATAAATAATAGCAGTAAAAGGGTAAATAAAAATATTGCGATGGGGGGGTGTAGAAAAAGCACAAAAAATTTTGGAAATTGAAGAAGTTACTCAAGAAGAACTACTCTTGAGAACCAAACAGGTTCTTCAAATCTTAACATCAGAATCAAAAAAATCATTGTTTAATCAATGTAAAACTCTAAAAGATCTGTGCTTTTTGGCCTCTATTCAACAAAAACGTGATTTATTATTTAATACAACAACAATGGCTGAAAACCTTGTATATTTTCTAAACATTCCTGCAAACGCTTTACTTAAACGAAAAATCTGTCCAAATGGCGAAGAGGTACGTATAAGAGATATACGGAACTATGCTCGATATGGAGAGAAAAGTGAAAGTCAACGTGGGTGGGTTTTCAGTGGGCTAAATGCACAAGACCTTGAGAATCAAAAATTCTTCTCTCATTCAAGCAATGCAAACCCAAAAGACCCTTTACTACTTTTTAAAAATCACTCAGACGGCTCAAATGGTAGCCATTCGAAGTCTATATCTTTAGAGCACTAACTTACATATAAATCGGCCCAGAGCGGTTAATGGCACAGCGGAATGATGCTATATCAGCATCAGCCAATACGTTTTCTCCCATGCGATAAAATACATAATCCCCC
>NZ_MDTU01000001.1:9030-29509 GCF_001720395.1 Piscirickettsia litoralis | reverse complement strand
TTTGGTACTCAAGTAATGAGGCTTTCCAGTGAGGCAAGAAAACCTGACAAAAGTCATCGACAATACAAAACAAACCGATTAAGCTGGTATCCATAAGCAGCTACTTGCAGTGGATTTAGATTATGAGAACCTAAATATTAATTGCAAACGAGCTGCTTTTTCAATAGAGCCTTATATCGAACTCACGTTAATTTACCAAAATTCAATAACAATTGCGAATTAAAAATCAATAACAATTAGAAATTCATACTGAGTCTTAGCGACATAGACACAGATAGTTTCATCGTATTCAGGGATTTTGAAGAGGGGAGCGTTATTTTCTAAAAAAACTCAATACTGAAGAAATAAACCGGGTAAGACATACAGACTCACCCAGCTCCTCACTTAATCATCGACCATTATTACGTGGTGGATTGTTTACTTTTTTCGCAATCAACCAAATAATCAAGCCTGCAATAATTGCAATCGCAACCCGCAGCCAAATCGCCACGCCATAGGTCTCAAACACAACAACAAGGCACAGGTAAATCAAAAATACAGCAAGAATCAAAATTGTCTTCATAACAACTCCATGTAGATTTAACGCTTAATCACGCATAATAACATTTTATATTTTACACCGCTATTTATTATTTATTTCTTCTTACCGAAAGCCAGATAATAAATAAAATAGGCACGCTGACAAAAATAAAAATGAGCAACAAAATCAGTGCAAGAAAGCCACCACTCGGACGCTTTGGCTTATTTGCCGATTGAGTTGTAACTGTGCTCTGTTTTTTTAATTGTTGCCTATTGTTGCTAACACTGTTAACACTACCCTGGCTCTGCACAGAAGAAGCACTATTTTGCTGTGGTAATGTTACACTCACAGCCTCGGCATTCACTAGAGCTGGAAACATCAGAGCCATTACCAGAGCAAATATACCAGTCATTTGTTGTATTAAATATTTCATTTATGCCATTTCTTTAACTAGAGAGAAATAAAAAGCTGGCTCCATTGATAATAGTTCACCAGCTTTTTATAAAAATATAAGTGCGTTAGCGATTACAGTTGCTCAATTACCGCTTCTGGAATATCCGCATTCGTGTACACTTTTTGTACGTCATCGAGATCTTCCAACATATCGACCAAGCGCATGACCTTTTGTGCACCTTCAAGATCAAGCTCGGTGGTATTATCTGCGACCATAGTCACATCAGCATCTGCGGCTTTAAAACCTGCTTTATCTAAGGCTTCTTTGACTTCAATGAGGTCGCCTGGCGCTGTAACCACTTCGGCGCTGCCATCTTCATCCATGACAACATCTTCTGCACCTGCTTCAAGCGCAGCTTCCATTAATACATCTTCATCTAAGCCTGGCGCAAAATTAATGCTACCGCGCTTATTGAACATGTAAGAGACAGAACCATCCGTTCCTAAATTACCACCACACTTAGAAAAAGCATGACGAACTTCAGCCACTGTTCTTTTATGATTATCGGTCAAGCAATCCACCATAACAGCGATGCCACCACTACCATAACCCTCATAACGAATCTCATCATAATCGTCACCTTCAGCACCACCAGCACCGCGCTTAACCGCACGATCAACAACATCACGCTTCATGTTGTTACCCAGGCCCTTATCAATGGCGGCACGTAAACGCGGGTTATTTTCTGGGTCTGCACCCCCCATTTTTGCCGCAACAACAATCTCACGAATGAGTTTTGTGAATAATTTACCACGCTTGGCATCTTGTGCATTTTTGCGGTGTTGAATATTATGCCACTTACTATGACCTGCCATAAAAAAGCCCCTTTTACTTTAAATATTGCTTACTAAAGTCCAACATGCGATCCAGAGAAATCACCGCTTTTTGGCGGATGTCTTCAGGCACGTTAATTTCATTCTGGCCTGTCTCTAGCACTTGCCTTAAATTCGTTAAGTTATTCATCTTCATCCATGGGCAAATCGCACACATTCTGCACTCTGCTCCTTTGCCTCCGGTCGGTGCGGCAATAAAATTCACATCCGGACGCGCTTGCTGCATCTTATAAAAAATGCCGCTTTCCGTGGCTACGATCATCGTTTTATTATCTAAACGCTTAGAAGCTGCTAACAATTGCGATGTCGAGCCGACGACATCGGCCAATTCAACAACCTCAGCTGGAGATTCAGGGTGCACTAATACCACAGCCTCTGGATGAATCTCTTTTAGTTGCTTTAAGGATTCAGCCTTAAACTCTGCATGGATAATACATTCACCCTGCCAAAGCAACATGTCTGCACCTGACTTTTCTTTGATATAACCACCCAAATAACGATCGGAGGCCCAGATAATTTTCTTGCCCTGCTCATGCAAGTGCTCAACAATTTCAACCGCACAACTCGATGTTACCACCCAATCCGCGCGGGCCTTTACCGCTGCAGAAGTATTCGCATAGACAACAACCACACGATCCGGATGCTGATCACAAAATTCGGAAAATTCATCTTCCGGGCAGCCCAAATCTAGCGAGCATTCTGCTCTTAAATCCGGAACCAGTACTTTTTTCTCAGGGCTCAACACTTTAGAGCTTTCACCCATAAAACGCACACCAGAAACAATCAGTGTTTTTGCAGGGTGTTTCTTACCAAACTCAGCCATTGCTAAAGAATCGCCGATAAAGCCATCGGTTTCTTCAGTAATGCGCTGAATTTCAGGATCTGTATAATAATGCGAAATCAGCACTGCTTGCTTTTCTTTTAGCAGCGCTTTAATTTTTATGCGTTCTGCCTCTATCTCGGCCGGCCCATCGGACCTGTAGGCATTTCTTTTGGTAATGCCTCCTCGATAGCAGCATTAAATTCTGTCACGGCCATGTAATATTACTACTCTATCTGCTGACGTTCTATTTATTTTAGGAGGTGTATTATACACCCCCACTTAATTCTCGCCAACTACCGCTTTATTATCACGTACCACTCGGATTCCAAGCTCGATCAACTGCTCAACGGATGTAGTCCCTGGCGCTGAAGTTAAAGGGCAGCTTGCCGTTTGTGTCTTGGGAAAGGCAATGACATCACGAATATTGTCTGTACCGGTCATGAGCATAATAATACGATCCAAACCAAAGGCTAAACCACCATGTGGAGGCGCACCATATTTGAGCGCATCGAGCAAGAAACCAAATTTTTCTTTCGCCGTAGCTTCATCAATCCCTAATAACTTTAACACCTCTTGCTGAACCGCTTCTTGGTGAATACGAATCGAGCCGCCCCCAATTTCATAACCGTTTAGCACCATATCATAAGCACGCGATAGCGCTTCTTGCGGGTTATTTTTTAATTCTTCTAATGAAGCAGGTGCGGTAAATGGATGATGCAATGCCTGTAAGTGCCCATCTTCTTCTTCAAACATCGGGAAGTCAACCACCCACAAAGGTGCCCAGTCGCCTTGCAATAACTCAAGATCTTCACCGAGCTTTAATCTCAAAGCCCCAAGCGCATTCGCCACGACTTTATTGCTATCAGCACCAAAGAAGATTAAGTCCCCCGTTTGTGCCTGTGTGCGATCCAAAATGGCGGCAAGTTCTTCATCACTCAACAATTTAACAATCGGCGATTGCAAACCTTCACGACCGGCACTCGCATCGTTAACCTTAATATAAGCTAAACCTTTAGCGCCATAAATGCCGACAAATTGCGTGTAATTATCGATTTGCTTACGCGTTAATTTACTTGCACCTGCTGGTACACGTAATGCTGCGACACGCCCCATTTCAGCCTGTGCAGGTGAACTAAAGACTTTAAAGCCACTATTTTCAACAATATCGTCAACTGTGATTAGCTCAAGCGGGTTACGCAAATCTGGCTTATCACTCCCAAAACGCTCCATTGCCTCAGCGTAGCTCATTTTAGGGAAAGACTCTGGAAGCTTTACATCTAATGCTTGCTTAAATAACGAACGGATCATATTTTCAGCCAGGTTCATGATATCGCTTTCATTGACAAAAGACGCTTCGATATCGATCTGGGTAAATTCAGGTTGGCGGTCAGCGCGCAAGTCTTCATCACGAAAACAACGAACAATTTGATAATATTTATCAAAACCTGACATCATCAATAATTGCTTAAATAACTGTGGCGACTGCGGCAAGGCAAAGAACGAGCCTTTATAGGTCCGAGAGGGAACTAAATAATCACGCGCGCCTTCTGGCGTTGCCTTCGTTAGCATCGGTGTTTCTATATCTAAAAAGCCATTTTCTTCAAGAAAATTACGCACCTTGGCCGTCACTTTGGAACGAAAGCGCAAGCGCTTAGCCATTTCCTCACGACGTAAGTCTATATAACGGTAACGTAAACGCGTTTCTTCACCGACATCAGTCATATCATTGACTTGCATCGGCAATGGCTCAGCTTCGCTCAAGATAGTCACTGCATTCACATCAAGCTCAATTTTACCCGTTGCAATATTTTCATTAATCTGGCCATCCGGACGTAGATTCACCTGACCTGTCACCTGTAACACCGTCTCATTGCGATAATTCAGTTGATTATTATTGGGGAGATTCACTTTATTCGGGTCGATGACGATCTGAACGATGCCTTCACGATCACGTAAGTCGACGAATGCCACTCCACCGTGATTGCGACAACGATCCACCCAACCACACAATGTAACTTGTTGACCTTCAAGTGTTTCTGTTACTTCTCCGCAATAATAATCACGCATTATTTTTATCCCAAACTATTTTAAATTAACGAACATCTGCAACACCCGCCTTCTCATTCAGACCTGATCACAGCCTCAACAAACAGGTGCAAAGATCGATTATACCGTAAGCCCTTGTAAATTACAGCTTCTTTACCACCTTTCTAGCAGCACAATTAACAGGACAATTTTGCATGGATTATACTGTAAACAAAACACACAATGATTAAGACCGATCGACCCGTCTATGAAAACAAAACTCTCACGATTTATATTAACTTTAATCAGCATCAGCACAGGCTCGATGGTCATCAGTGGCTGCACCTTATTTCATAACGATACACTCGCCAGTCCTGATAAAAACAAAAGACCCCTGCCCTATCTGGCTAAACCTCACTATGCTACAGTTTACTTTATTCAACCTTTTACTCGTGCCCACTGGTACATGATTAACGACCCAACCCCCACCGACGCTTGGAGCTATACAGGTTCAGATATCTCTATTAGAAACCGCCTAGATATGCAAGAACGCTATTTAGGCTTACTCCATAAAAACACCTTATGCTTTTATGCCGTGCCTGGATTTTATCAACTCAACATTATTAACCCCGGCGCACGCCCGAAAAAAATCAAAGCTCCCATAGAACTACGAGCGGCAAAAAGTTATTTTTATGCCCTAGCAACATCAACGCATGGCAACCGTTTTACCACACGTTTAGACTCAGTCAGCAAGAAAACAGCAAGACCTTATATTTTCAATAGTCAGCCTAAACAATGCTTAAACTTTGCTAAGCTCTCGACCCACTGGCCAGCTTCTCGTATTCTAAAAAAATCACCTGATCAGCCTAACGAACAACACTCCAAAAGCATTTCATATACAAACCACAGATCCTGCCCATCTAAAAACTACAAAATTATTAAAACCAAAACAAACTCTCACTTGGCAGGCAAATTCGGTCAGTGCGCTCTTTCAGCCGGATTATATTAAAGGCAAACATCAAATCGAAGTTTCTTTTCTGATCAATTATGGTGAATTAAAACTGCGCTTTGCCAAACCTGGCTTTATGAATATTCTCAATAAAAGCTATAAAGGCCCTAAATTTATTAAAACGAAACAATGTAAAACCACTAAAACCCAAAACAGCCAGACCTTACACTGCTATGCCAGTATCAATGCTTTCTAGCCACTAACAAAAACCAACCATAGGCAATCACCGTGACAACAAGATAACAGCTAGCAACAGGCACAAGTGAGTGCACTTTTAAAAAGCTGCCGATAAAAGAGAACAGGCTAAATGCGATCCAAATAAAAGAAAATAATAAACCGTTTGCAGAGGCTGCCTGCGCTCGAAATAATGATAAGCATTCACCGACATACACAGGAAATAAAAACCCACCACAGAAAATCATAATAAAAATGGGCACCACCAGCTTTAACATAGTGATAGTGCTAAAACTGATACTGAGCATAACAACAGCCGCAATCATCATAACAATAAACGCCGCATTTGCCTTAGACAGTCTGGATATTCTAAAAAATAACCGACTGGTCATATTTCCTGAAAACCAAGCAAACCCCATTAACAAGGCAATATAACCATAGAAAACAGCGGATTGCTTTAAAACATTTTGAATCACAAAGGGGCCAACCACATTAAATATAGCAACATAGCCCATAAAAAAACTGACTAAAATAGTGCCGGTTAAGAATAATTTATTTCTCAAGACCGTCATATAACTAGAACTTACATGAGCCAACGAAAATGTTTTTCTACTGGCAATCGTCTCTTTAAAGAAAATCAAGGCTAAAGTTGTCAATAAAGCCAAGTAAGCCAGTACAAAGTAAAAATTAGCCTGCCAGCCAAAATAATGTTGTAAATAACCACCGATAAAAGGAGCGACAATAGGCCCTAATGCAAAAGATGCCGTAATATAGGTATATTGCTTTTTCAGTGCTGCGCCATCGAACACATCATTCAACATCGCACGGGCAGGCACCATCATGAAGGCTGTGCCAAATCCTTGGAAAAAACGCACTATAATCAATGTCGTCAATGAAGCGGTATTTAAAATCACCAATACCGAAATCAGTTGCAGCAACATACCAAATAAAAACGGCTTTTTACGACCCAAAGCATCTGAAATAGGCCCAGCAATCAACTGACCGATCCCCAGGCCCAAAGTAAACAACGTCACCGTGACCTGTACGAGCATATTCGATGAGCCGAAGTAGTTAGCCATCGCCGGCAATGAGGGGAGATAAATATCCGTGCTCATCCCCCCTAACGGAATCACAAAGTTCACAAATAAGACAATAAAAATTTTATTCATCAATCATCTCGGCGTATTCTCAACAGACTCGCAGTCTAGATACATAAAGTGGATTATAATAAAGAACATTCTAAGGTCAAATTACACCGGTGTTTTACACATAAAATGAGTCAATCACAAAGGAGTTAACTCAGTCTTACTGCTCGATATTCAGACTCATCACCTCCCCAAAAAGCGATCGTACCACATAGTTCACCTTCTTTGCTTTGCTCATCAAGCGCACCATCAATTTCACCTCGTGCCTCGTCACATTCATCAAAACCTTCCCATGTACTATCAAAATATAGAGAGTTTAGGTCTACATAAAAGCCCCCCCGTAACTGCGCAAAACTGGAACTCTCCACGGCCATCACCGCCAATCCGAATATAGCCAGGTTCCAGCAAATCAACGCATTCCTGATCCCACAACTCCATTCAGACAATGCGCCAATGGCCAAGTATTTTTTTCTTAGTTGAGTGTATCATCCAACAACTCCACAACTTTCGGGAAATGCTTCTTGCAAATCACCAAGTAATTCTCTTATGCCATCACCATAGCCCCATCCCACCAATTCGACACGCTTAGACTCAGCTTCCAGCCGCGGCATTAATTCAATCACTAGAGCATCATCTTTCTGCTTAATCAACATTTCAATCAGACGACCAAACATAGACTCCATACTGTTATAAAATGGTTCATTAATATCACCGAACTCCAATGTAAAATCATTACCACACACGACATAATAAAGCATCAAATTCAGCGTATCTCGAAGATCACCATTTGCCTTTTTAAACTCACTAATCGCTTTACGCCCAACAGAAAGCTGAACATCTTGTTTCCAAGGCTCTTTAGGACATATGGCTTCTCGAATACGTGCCTTGTAAGGTTTAAGATGATCACAACCACCTTGACGATTCAAAAAGCGTGAGTGAAAAAAAGCCTTATTTTCAGAACTAAACAGATACAAATCTTGTAATATCCCACGTAACTGGATCGCTGTCATCTTTGCAAGTACGGGTTTAATATCTTTCCATGTCTGCTTTTTCTCATTCATTATGAGATCTCCTGTTTATTTTAGTTGTGTGTAATTTTTAGTCGAGTTATCACAATTTCATAATCTGACCAATCTTCAGAGTATTGTATTGACCCTAATCTGCAAAATTTAGCTCAACCCTAACCCCGTTTGGATCAAGCAGCCAAATTTGTTTTAGAGCGATATCGTCATGGCAATATGTTTGATATTCAACATTACTTTTTTCTAATTTATCAATAAATGGTACATAATATTGATCAGCCAAAGCAAAGCAAAAATGATCAAATGCACCTGTCGAAAATTTTCCTTGGTTATTTTTATCTAAATCAGCAAATCGCTCATACTTTGGACCTTTCTTTTTATTTCCAGCATCACCGATATGTAGCACAGCAACGTTTTGTCCTGGAATAAACAAATGAAGGGACTTCGCTGTTTCTAGAGAAATATTCTTATCATAAGTTAAGCCGATAATATTACAGTAAAAATCAACTGTTTTTACCAGATCATGCGTGATAAAATTCACATGATCCAAACGCTTAAGCTCCATCTTGCACTCTCCTTTTATAAGGTTATAAATTGTTTTAAAAACCACCGAACCTCCTAGCCCCGTGGTTTAATCGCTAGACAAAACCCTAACTACGAATCCGTCCTACAGCATCTAACCAGCCCTGATATAACTGAGTGCGCTTTTCTTCACTCATCACAGGGGTAAACTGTGACTCTTTATGCCATAACTCCGCAATTTCGTCAGTCGAATGATAAATGCCAGCGCCCAAACCTGCTAAATAAGCCGCCCCCAATGCACTAGTTTCCACACAATTCGGCCGCTCTACTGTAACTTCTAAAATATCGGCTAAAAATTGCAGAACCCAGCGATTATGTGCCATACCGCCATCAACACGTAAGGTTGTCTGAAATTTCGCACCATCGTTATTCATTGCCAATAGTAAATCTTTAGTCTGATAACAAACAGCTTCCAATGCTGCACGAACAATATGATTAACCCCAGTATCTCGCGTCATCCCCAATAAGGCGCCCCGCGCTTGTGGATCCCAATAAGGCGCACCTAGTCCTGTAAATGCGGGAACTAAATAAACACCCCCACTAGACTCTACAGAGTTAGCAATCGTCTCTGTATCACTCGCTTTTTCTATCATTTTCACCGCATCACGCAACCAATGCACCGCCGCACCGGCGACAAAAATACTGCCTTCTAAGGCATAATTAACTTTGCCTTGCAAACGGTAAGCGATCGTTGTTAGCAGACGATTTTTAGACGTTAAGGCTTTTTGCCCTGTATTCATTAACATAAAACAGCCTGTTCCATAGGTGCTTTTGATCATGCCTTCAGAAAAGCAGGCTTGACCAAACGCTGCGGCTTGCTGATCCCCTGCCATTCCTGTCACCGGGATTTCAGTACCAAAATGCTCACGATCAGCCACGCCAAAATGGCCGCTGTTATCTGTTACCTCTGGCAGTAGAGCGTAAGGAATATTAAATAAAGCCAGCAGCTCCTCGTCCCATTGCTGAGTGTGAATATTATAAAGCAAGGTTCTTGATGCATTGGTCGCATCTGTCTTATGAGAGCTGCCGCCAGTTAGGCGCCACAATAAGAAAGTATCTACGGTACCAAAAGCAAGCTCACCACGCTCTGCTTGCTCGCGTGCACCTTCAGTATGATCTAAAATCCATTGCAATTTAGTCGCTGAGAAGTAAGGGTCGAGCAAAAGCCCTGTTTTATCCTGGATCATTTGTAAACAGCCAGGCTCTTTAGCCAGCGCTTCACATTGCTCGGTTGTGCGGCGATCTTGCCAAACAATCGCTCGCCCTAACACTTTGCCCGTTGCCTTATTCCAAACCAAGGTCGTTTCACGTTGATTAGAAATGCCGATTGCTGCCACTTGACTCGCTAAAATTCCTGAATTTTCAATGGCTTTTTGGCAACTTACTAAGGTTGTTTGCCAAATATCCTCAGCATCATGCTCAACCCAACCACCTTCCGGAAAATACTGTTTAAATTCAATTTGATGCTGCCCAACCGATTGTCCTTCACGATTAAAGACAATGGCGCGCGTGCTTGTTGTTCCCTGGTCTATAGATAGAATGTATCCTGACATTGATTACCAACTTACTCTTAAATTTATACTGTGCCTTAACATACCTTAGTGTTATATTATGCGGCAAGTACATAATGATGATTTTAGGAGCGGTTCAATTGGGTGCTGTTGTTTCTCATAGCGATCTATTTATTATTGGCGGCGGCATTAATGGCGCTGGCATCGCAGCGGATGCCGCTGGTCGAGGCTTAACTGTCACCTTATGTGAGCAAGATGATTTAGCCTCAGCAACCTCTTCTGCAAGCAGTAAATTGATCCACGGTGGACTTCGTTACCTTGAACACTACGAATTTAGCCTGGTTAAAAAAGCCCTAGCAGAACGTGAGATTCTGCTTAAAAAAGCGCCGCATATCATCAAACCATTACAGTTTATTTTACCGCATCAAAAGCATCTACGCCCTGCCTGGATGATTCGTGCCGGCTTATTTCTCTATGATCACCTGGCAAAACGCAAATTCTTACCAAAATCTCGCGCTCACAACCTAAAAACGACGATTTTTGGCAATAACTTAAAACCTGAACTAAAGCGTGGTTTCTCTTACTATGATTGCCAAGTTGATGATGCCCGCCTGGTCGTGCTTAATGCCCTAAGCGCCAAAGAGCAAGGGGCAACGATACTCACTCGCAGCAAGTGCATCTTAGCCAAACGCCATAACAATATGCTTTGGTACATTAAAGTCCAAGACCAGCAGACTAAAATCATTAAAGAATACACCGCAAAAGCCGTCATCAATGCCGCAGGGCCGTGGGCCAGCACGATTTTACCTGACCTCACCCAAGCACCTTCAGAATATAACTTAAGCCTGGTGAAAGGCAGCCATATCGTCGTGCCTAAGCTCTATGAAGGCGAACATGCTTATATCTTGCAAAATGCTGATAACCGCATCGTCTTCGCAATTCCTTATGAGCAAGATTTTACTCTTATTGGCACCACAGATTTAGCCTATGAAGGCAACCCTGCGCATGTTGAAATTAATGATGAAGAAACAGATTATTTAATTAGCCTCATTAATGGCTATTTCGAGCAAGGTATTCAAAAAAGCGATATTCTTTGGAGCTATTCTGGTGTTCGGCCCTTACTCGATGATGATAGCGACAACCCCTCAGCAATTACCCGCGACTACAAAATCACCATTGACGATGAGCACGCACTACCGCTCGTGAATATCTTCGGTGGTAAGGTGACTACTTACCGCACACTCGCTGAGCAAACCTTAGCAAAGCTACAGCCTTATTTCCCAGAGATGACAGCGCCTTGGACAGCGAATGATCATTTACCAGGAGGTGATTTAGGCCATGAGACCTTCGATAAATTTTTTCAAACCTTCCACAATCAATATGCCTGGTTAACTCAAGAATTTGCACACCGTTTAGCGCGTAGCTATGGCGCACGCGCCCATTGTATTTTACGAAAAAGCTCGGCTATTGCTGATTTAGGCCATCATTTTGGTGCAAACCTGTACGAGAAAGAAGTTGTTTACCTAATCGAACATGAATGGGCGCAAAGTGCTGAAGATATCCTCTGGCGTCGTAGTAAATTGGGCCTACGCTTAAAAGAAGCAGAGCAAAAAGAGCTCACTCACTGGTTAAGCAATTACTTCAGCCAGCAAGAAAATATCAATACAGCAACGCCAAACCCAAAAAAAGGTTTAATTCTATGCCTATTTCTTCTCAAACAGGTGAATTACTCATCAAAACAATGTTTGAGAAAATGTGGAATCAGCGCCAGCCCGAGTTGGCTGACGACATTTTCTCTGCCGATGTCATTGTCCATACCGCAGATGGTAGTTCTCAAGGTTTAGGCGCACTCAAAGGCTTTATTATAGAAATGCAGATCGCTTTCTCTAATTTGCAACACCAATGTCATGACATTATTAGCGATCATAATAATCGTATTGCCGCGCGCTTTTCAGGCCAAGGCACTCATACCGGAACATTTCAAGGTATGCCAGCAACGGGTCGGTCGTTTCAATTTACCGGCATGGGCTTTTACCATATAAAAGATAATAAAATCGCTGAGTTTTGGCTAGAAAACGATATGTCAGATTTTATGGCTGCTTTAGAAGGCAGCCAATCAAACTAAGATTAAGGTTTAAGCCGCAAGATAAGTAGAAATTTTTTCTACTCGTTCTTGCTCACTTCCCCAAATTTCTATAATTTTGGGCTGATTATAGTTCGGAAATAGACCGAACTCATCATCACGGTATAACCTTTTAAAGCAATTATCCACCGCTTGCCGATACTCTGGATTTTCCTCCGTATATAAAACAGAAGCTTGATTCGTGATTGGCAAAAAAATGATTAGATCAAGCTGACTCAATAGCTCGATTACTTGAGAAAACCGCTCAGAAGCTTCATGATGATGAATATCAAGCGACTCTTGTTCAGTAGCCTGCATTGCATAGGCAATAAAATCGACCGGACACCGGTCAAAAATAATATTATCTTCCATAGCGTGTCGATCCAGCTGCTCTAAACTACGATCGAGCTGCTCTAACATCGTTTCAAGCGTAGGCGCTAAAGCAAACGCTCCACTCTCTTCATCTAACAGCTCATAATAAGCTTCTTTAATAAATTGGTATTTAGGATACCGTTTAATTAAATCATGAATTAAAGTCGTTTTACCCACACCGTGAGTGCCAGATATTGCAATGCGCATATAAAGTCATCCTGTAAAGCGAGGATGATAATCACCTTTGCGCAAAAAAGCAAATAAATTAGCTCCATCAACAATACACTGGCAGCGAAGACAAGAAAGAGAGCTCCAAAGAAGCTCTCTCCAGCACTTCACGAGAGAAATAAAATGCTTTGACAAGGTATTTTACTTTTCTTTAAGCTGATTGACTAAGATTTCAATACGTTGACCATAATCGCTATCACATTTTCTAAAGTGCGCTAACATGCGCCCTATCACAGGCTCAGAAGCAAGACTTAAACTACCAGCAATATTATTAACGAGCTGACTTTTCTGCTCTTCACTCATGATGCGATATAAATTTCCAGCCTGACTATAATCATCCGCACCCTCACGATGGTCATAGTAGTCTGCATCCCCTGAAATTTTTAATGGAGGTGCTTTTATGGCTGCATTCTCAGCAGGCCCATTCTTGCTGTTAGGTCCATAATTAATGTCTGCTCTACCTGATGGTACAGTCCCTTGCGAGCTGTAAGGGCAACGCGTTCCAGCCATCGCTCCACCACGCTGGTAATTTTCTACCCGTGTCGCATGTGGACAATTCACAGGTAAATCATTATAGTTCGCACCGATGCGATAACGATGAGCATCAGGATAACTAAACAGTCTAGCCTGTAGCATTTTGTCCGGAGATGCATCAATTCCTGGCACTAAATTACTGGGCGATAATGCAACTTGCTCAACTTCAGCAAAATAATTATCTACATTCCGATTTAACTCTAGCACCCCAATTTCAACTAAAGGATAATCTTGATGTGGCCACACTTTTGTCAAATCAAACGGATTCACTTTATAATTTTCCGCTTGTTTCTCAGGCATAATTTGTAGATAAACTCGCCACTTTGGGAAATCACCCTTCGCAATCGCCTGTACTAGATCTTCTTGTGCATGGTCCGAGTTTTCACCCGTTATTTTAGCGGCTTCTTCACCACTTAAACACTGAATGCCTTGCTCGGTTTTAAAGTGCCATTTCACCCAAAAACGCTCACCTTGTTTATTCCATAATGCAAAGGTATGAGAACCATAACCATTCATATGTCGATAATCTTTTGGTATGCCACGATCAGACATTAAAATAGTCACCTGATGCATGGCTTGTGGGTTTAATGACCAGAAATCCCACATCGCTTCCGGATCTTTTAGGTTGGTCACCGGATGACGCTTTTGCGTATGAATAAAGTCAGGAAATTTACTTGGATCGCGCAGAAAAAACACCGGGGTATTATTACCAACAACATCGTGATTACCTTCACGAGTATAAAATTTCACGGCAAAGCCACGTGGGTCGCGCACAGCATCACTAGAACCCATTTCACCACCCACAGTGGAAAAACGCAGGAAAACCTCAGTTTCGTCGCCTTCTTTTTGCAAATAATCAGCAATGGTATAGTCACTTAAGCTTTTTGTCAGTGTGAAGGTACCATACGCCCCGCTGCCTTTGGCATGAACAACCCGCTCAGGAATTCGCTCACGATTAAAGTGCGCTAACTTCTCTAATAATTGCCAATCTTGTAATAAAATTGGGCCACGCTCTCCTGCGGTTAAACTATTTTGATCATCTGCAATCGGTGCACCATTACTGGTTGTCAGTATTGTCATTATTATCCCCTTTGCTGTTTTACTTGGTTCATTCAACGAGCTTTATTAAATTCAGCAGCTCTCTGTGATACCATACCTGACAAGACATCATAGCGTCACTATAATTTAGCAAAGGCAAATAGCACCCATAACACACGGTATGAAGATTTGACTTATACTCCCAGGTCCGTAGGATATCTTTCACTAAAAATAATAATTTTTACAACAAAAATAAGGAAAATCGTGTGCTTATTATCAATTCTTACCCCCTGGCTGTTATGTTATGCATCATTACCATGCTATGTTGGGGATCCTGGGCCAACACACAAAAGCTTGCATCTAAGTCTTGGTCATTCCAGCTTTATTATTGGGATTATGGCTTTGGTGTTCTCATCATCTCTTTTATTCTTGCTATTACCTTAGGCAGCACCGGTCACGAAGGACGGGCTTTTTTCACTGACCTCAGTCAAGCTGATTTGCATAATTTATGGTCTGCTTTTTTAGGTGGCGTAATATTTAATTTGGCAAACATCCTCCTTGTTGCTGCGATTGATATCGCAGGCATGGCGGTTGCTTTTCCCGTTGGCATCGGCTTAGCGCTAGTCATCGGGGTCATTGTTAACTATATAGGTGAACCTATCGGCAATCCCATTTTACTCTTTTTGGGAGTGCTCGCTGTGGCGATCGCGATTATCATAGATGCCCTCGCTTATAAACGCCTTGAAGCACATAACAACAATCAAAAAACAGTAAAAGGCTTAATCATTGCGATCATCGCAGGTATCCTCATGGGCTTTTTCTATCGTTTCGTTGCCAACTCAATGTCGATGAATTTTGCCCACCCGGCAACAGGGAAATTAACGCCTTATTCGGCTACTTTTATCTTCTCTATCGGCCTTGTGCTTTCTAGCTTCATTTGGAATAGCTTGATGATGAAAAAGCCATTAACCGGCGAGCCCATCGCCTTTTCTCGCTATTTTAAAGAAGGCAACCTAAAACTTCACCTCATCGGTATGCTCGGCGGTGCGATTTGGGGCTTAGGTACTTTACTAAACTTCCTTGCTGCAGGGCGTGCTGGAGCTGCAATTTCATATGGTTTAGGTCAAGGTGCGACCATGGTTGCTGCCATCTGGGGGTGTTTATTTGGCATGAATTTAAAAAAGCCCCCCAAGGGACGAATAAGTTATTGGCCTCTATGTTTTTGTTTTACTTAATCGGCCTTGCTCTTGTGATTGCAGCGCGCATTATTTAAAGTTTATAAATGAGTTAAAGAAGGATTGCTATTATGTCCATCGTTGTTATTGGTAGTTCTGCCACTGATATGATCTCTCTCGTCCCGCACCTACCGAAGCCCGGTGAGACCGTCATTGGTGCTGACTTTCAAACGGCCGCAGGCGGTAAAGGCGCGAATCAGGCCGTTGCAGCGGCACGCTTAGGTGGAGATGTCACCTTACTGGCTAGCATTGGTCAAGATCATCTCGGCGATCAGTCAATCGAGGGTTTTCAAAAAGACCACCTTTGTGTTGATTATATACAACGCCCCGAAGGTAAATCAGGAGTCGCCCTGATTTTTGTTGCTGAAAATGGCGAAAACAGCATCGCCGTCTCCCCAGGGTCTAACGCCCTACTCTCTCCTGAATATATAAAAAGTAATGAGAGTGTTATCAGCCAAGCCTGCTATCTTCTTGCTCAATTAGAAACCCCAATGGAGAGCATATTAGCAATCGCCAAACTCGCCAATAAATATAAAATCCCTTTTGTACTCAACCCTGCCCCCCGCACAAAAAAGTTAACCGATGAATTATTACAACAGGTCAGCATTTTAACACCTAACCAAACAGAAGCTTGCCTGTTAACCGGTATCGAAGTGATCGATCAAGCCAGTGCAGAACAAGCGGCTCAGACTTTATTACAGCGCGGTGTAAATACAGTCATTCTAACGCTTGGTGAACAAGGTGCTTTAATTGCAGAAAAAGGGCAGCCAGCCAAACTTATCCCTGGCATCAATGTCACCGCCAAAGATACCACCGGTGCAGGGGATACCTTTAATGGCGCTCTTGTTCTGGCGTTATCCAAAGGTGAATCATTAGAAAAAGCGGTACGCTTCGCTAATGCCGCCGCGGCAATTTCAGTAACACGTATCGGCGCTCAACCATCCGCACCTGACTTAGCAGAAGTCAATCAACTGATAGGTTAAACAGCTAATTTGGTTCTATAAAGTTTATAAAAGGAGCGCGGCAAACATGAGATTTAGCCTGCTCTTTTTTATTAGTCACGAGAGCGACGGAAAGACCATTTAAACTGATTTAATGCACCTAAATAGGTATAGGCAACAGGAACAACAAATAACGAAAATACCGTTCCAAAGCTCAAACCTCCAACCAAGACCCAACCTATCTGTGACCGCCCAACAGAGCCTGGCCCCACCGCAAAAGCCAATGGTAATGTGCCAAAAATCATAGCAAACGACGTCATTAAAATCGGGCGTAAGCGTGTTTTCGCAGCTTCAGCAACGGCCTCATGGCGATTTAAGCCCTCTTTAATCAGCTGATTAGCGAACTGCACAATTAAAATACCATGCTTGGACACTAGGCCAACGAGGGTCAATAAGCCAATATTAGTGTAAAGGTTTAGTGTGCCCCCGGTGAGTTTAAGCGTAATAATGGCCCCTACAATACACAAAGGCACAGTCAATAAGATAATTAACGGATCGACAAAACTTTCAAACTGAGCTGATAAAATCAAATAAATAAAGACCAAGGCTAAAAAGAACATACTCAATGTACTGCCTTGCGAGTCAGTCAAAGATTTAATGACTCCAGCGTAAGTATAGCTCTGGTCTTGTTGCAATAATGGCTGAATTTTCTGGTCAATGTAATTTTTTACATCACCGGCACTATATCCTGGTGTAATTGTTGCCGTAATCGCTGCCGCATTCATACGGTCATAACGCTGCAAAGTTGATGTTCCAACAATGGGCGTTAATTTAACTAAGCTTGCCAGTGGAACAAAGTTCTTCGTTGCCGACTTCACATACAAGTCTTGCATAACATCAAAATTACCCAAATATTTTCTTTGCACTTGAACGCGCACCGGGTAACTATTGACCCCTTGATCAAAGTAGGTAATTTGCTTGCTATTCATCATCGTGCCGAGGGTATTTGCAATGTCCCCCATACTGACGCCCAAGCGTGCCGCACGATCACGATCAACGGTGAGCGAGAACTGCTGCTCATCATACTTCAAGCTAGTTTTAACCCCTGATAAGCCAGGGTAAGACTTCAATGCAGCTAATACTTTATCCGCGGTAACCTGCAATTCGTGTAAATTATCATCCTGTTGGATAATTTTTAAATCTAAACCTGTTTCTGAAGTGCCATAAGATACTGGGTCTGGAATATCATAACTCACCAATAAACCAGGCACATTTTCATCGGTTAAAGGTCGTAAACGATCAATAATTTGACGTGTGCTTAAATGGCGCTCAGTGCCCCATGGCTTCATCGTGACAAAATTAACAGGACCACCTGCAATAGAAAATGCTAAATCATAAGCAATCCCTGGCACTTTATCCATTTGCGCTGATAAATCAGTCATATAACGATTCACATAGGCGGTATTCGAACCAGGGGGAGGCGTAATCACCGTGCTAAAATAACCAATGTCTTCCTTAGGAACCAGCTCCTGGGAAATATGCTGATAAACCCAATAGCCCAAACCTGATAAAACAATTAAAGCAGCAACAATCCAAATACGCACTTTTAACACATGCACTAAAATTGCTTTATAATACACAGCAAGCGCATCTAAAAAACCCTCAACACGGCGCATAATCGTTGAAGTACGCTCTATCGGTTGCAATAACTTCGCACTCATCATCGGTGATAATGTCAAAGCAACAAAACCAGAAATGACGACAGCTCCCGCGAGGGTAAAGGCGAATTCACGAAACACGGTCGCCGTAAAGCCAGAGCTTAGACCAATTGGAATATAAACCGCCGCCAAAGTTAAAGTCATTGCAATCACAGCAAAAACGATTTCACGGCTGCCCGCTAAAGCCGCCTCAAAAGGCGATAAACCTTTTTCTATATGCCGATAGACGTTTTCAACAACAACAATCGCATCATCAACGACCAAACCAATCGCTAAAACAACCGCTAACAACGTCATGATGTTAATGGTAAAACCAAATAACAGCATCACCGCAAAAACAGAAATAATACAGACAGGAATTGTCACAATAGGAATAATTGCAGCGCGCAAAGAACCTAGAAACAAAACAATGACAAAAATAACCAAAACGATAGCTTCAATAATCGCTTCAAAGCACGCATGAATAGCATCGAGCAAGAAGACAGACTGATCGTAAGCCACTTTTAGTGTCATGCCTTTAGGCAAGGTTTTTTGTATCTTTTCAATTTGCTCACGCGCTTCTTTAGCAACGTCAATAGGGTTCGCCGTTGTCATCGGGCGAATTTCCATAACAATACCGTTTTTGCCATTGATTTTCATCGGTGACGGAGTCAGTGAATCGTCGCCCAGCTCAACTTTTGCAATATCGCCTAAACGAACAATTTGCCCATCGCTATCGCGCAAGATTAATGAAGAAAACTGCTTCGGGTTGGTAAAGCGGACATGAGTGACTAGGGTAAAATTGCGTTCTTCGCCTTGAATCACTCCCGCAGGAAAGTCCACATTATCTTCACCTAACGCATTCACGATATCACTCGCCGTGATTTTTAAAGCCGCCATGCGCACAGGATTTAACCACACCCTAAGTGCACGATCAGAGCCACCATACAGCCAAACAGCACCTACACCAGGTAAGTTTTCAAAGTGATTGGTCATTTTATTAGCAACAAACTCTCGCAGCTGCGTTTGACTCATACTTGGGTCGATAAAAGCGAGGTTCAATGTTGGCGTCAAAACGAACTCGGTGGACACTGTCGGTGGATCCATCCCTGCAGGAAGCTGAGTATTTTGAATCCCCGCAATAGCGCCGCGAATATTATTCACCTGTGCATAATAATTGACCTGATTATTAAAGGTTACACTAATTGTCGTCAAACCAATTTTACTGGTACTTTTCATATCGATAATGCCACTAGCACTACTTTGAATGGCATTTTCAATCTTGCTCGCCACATCCTTAGACATGCTTTCAGGGGAAGCACCATCCAAAGAGGCACTGATACTGACTGTCGGCGAATCAAACCGTGGGAAATAAGTCATCTCAAGGCTATTAAAACTCACAATTCCAACAATCATCAACATAATACTGAGAACAGCCGCAAAAACGGGATGGCGAATGCATATTTCAGGTAATTGCATTGGTCAGTACCTTATTTTGTATCTTTATTATCAGACTTCGTTTTATTATCAGGCTTCGCAGATTTTTCTTGTGTGTGACGATCAGACGCAGAGGCTTTTTTATTAGCCTGTGTTGGTTGTTTACCTGACTCAGTTGCATCCTTGCTTCCTTTAGATAATGATTTAGATGGCTCTACCGCCTCGGGAGATTTGGTTGTTTCTGTTGCAGATGCAGGAGGAGCAGATGGAATCACTTTGACCGCAACACCCTCTTTGAGTTTTTGAATACCTGCAACAACCACTTGCTGATCGGCTTTTAAACCTTTTAAAACTTCAACATTGCCTTTATCATCTCGATTTCCCAAAGTGACGTTAACAAGGTGGGCAATCCCTTTTTCGATAATATAAACACTAGCTCCCTTTTGATTCACGCTCACTGCCGTTTCAGGGATAACAAGTACTTGATGTTGATTACCGAGCAGCTGTTTAACACTCACATACATCCCTGGAGAAAGCTTATAATCTTTATTTGGAATCTCTGCCTCTAATGCAATCGTCCCAGTCTCTGTATTTACTGTCGGCGAAATAAACTGCACCAGTCCAGTGACTAATTGATTAGTTGCATCCGATTTTACATTCACACTCTGACCGAGTAAAAGTTTAGATTTTTCGACCTTGAGGCACAGAGTAATCCACCTTCAATGGCGAAATTGCAACTAAACGCACAATCGCTTGACCTGTTCCGACATAAGCCCC
>NZ_MDTU01000001.1:0-8360 GCF_001720395.1 Piscirickettsia litoralis | reverse complement strand
TTTATCAAGCGTCTGCTCTGAAACACCACCAATCTTGCTCAGTTTTAAATAACGCTGGTAATCCAATGCCTTAACTTGTGCATCGGCCAATAACGACTTAAGTTCCGCTTCTTCGCTGGCATTATTCAGCTCAGCAATAATCGCCCCTTTTTTTACATACTGACCATTTTTATAATTAATTTTGGTAATGTGCCCTGCAGCATCAAAGCTTAAGGTCACCTCTTGCGAAGGCGCTAAGGTCCCTAGGGCTTTGATAGAGTCTTCAATGGTCATCACTTTGACCGCTTGAGTTTGTACAGAAATAATCTTGCTTTTTGCAACAGCTGTCGTTTTATTGTGATCACTGTGCTGAACAGGTCTAGAGCCTGCAAAAGCGACCGCCATGCACAACCCCGATAAAATAGCACCGCCTAAAATGACCCATTGATATTGATATCGTTTTTGTGGACGCTTCACCTTGCTGCCTCTACTCATTGTTACTTCAAACTTAATTCTTATATCTTTTAAACTAATCATACAGTTAACAAGCACGAATCGATACTAAACTAAATGTGACTGCACATCATACCGAGCAAATATTAAGCAAACGTTATGCCACAATAGCCTATTAGATAGCAACTCGAGACGCTGTTATAAACCAACAACATTAAACTTTTTTAGCCTAAATGACAAGATGATAAGCGATAAGTCAGCGGCCAACGACTTGCATCTAAGCCAATAGTTAGCGATAATCGACCTCTTTAGCATAGCCTGGTAGTTTTAAAATGTCCTCTGCACATCGATTTTCAGTCGCTCCCATGCTCGACTGGACAGACCGTCATTGCCGTTATCTTTTTCGCATCTTATCCAAACATGCCGTTTTATACACAGAAATGGTCACTACCGGTGCAATTTTACACAATGACCCCCATCGTTTCCTTCAATGCGACAGTCTGGACACTCCCGTTGTCTTGCAGCTAGGTGGCAGCGACCCAAAAGCACTGGCGCAGTGCGCACACATTGCCGAAGAATATGGCTATAGTGAAATCAACCTTAATGTCGGCTGCCCAAGTGATCGCGTCCAAAATGGCCGCTTTGGTGCCTGTTTGATGGCAGAGCCTGAACTTGTCGCAGATTGCGTCGCCGCGATGAAAGCCAAAGTTTCCATTCCAGTGACAGTGAAAAACCGTATCGGCATCGATGATCAAGAAGGCTATCAACATTTATACCAGTTTGTTGACATTATTCGCCAATCCGGTTGTGAGCACTTTATCATTCATGCCCGTAAAGCCTGGTTAAAAGGCTTAAGTCCAAAGCAAAACCGTGAGATCCCCCCGCTAAATTATAATTACGTCCATGACATTAAAAAGGACTTCCCAGAACTTACGATATCAATCAACGGTGGTATTAATAGCCTTGCACAAACTCAAGAACAATTAAAACATATTGATGGCGTGATGGTGGGTCGTGCCGCCTACCAACACCCTTTATTGCTCACTCAAGTTGACCATGAAATTTACCACACTCAAGATAACTCTATCAGCGCAATAACAGCCGTTCAACGCATGCTGCCTTATATTGAAAAAGAACTCAGCCAAGGCACACGCCTAAATCACATCACTCGCCATATGCTCAACCTGTTTCAGGGCGTTGGAGGGGCTCGACGGTGGCGCCGTCACCTCAGTGAGAATGCTCACCTTAAAAATGCTGATATCAGCACCGTAGAACAGGCATTAAGCCTAGTCCAGCCCACTGAAGCACCAATCATTGAAAAAATGGCAACAGCAAGCTAAGATAAGCCCTACTAATTCAAGAGACTTGGGATCCGATCTGCATGAAAAAATTATCATTACAGCAAAATATTAGCTACCTTATCTGCATCGTGATCACCGTCCTGATTGCTATTGCAATCAAGCCCTCCTACCCACAAACACCTCGTGGCATCGTTCTTCCCGCCACCAGTCAGCACTTTGCTCCCACCCAAGCCGATCAAGTTCAACTTGTTAACTATATGCCAAATGGCACCAAAGTCGGTGACATTAACATCGAAATGCACTTAACATCGACTGAAGCTGCGAACATTAAAGCAGCGATGACCAAGGTAGAAGCTTATGCGAAAAAACTGGCAGCCAAATCGGGAGCAAATATTGTCGCCGTCACAGGCGGCGGTGTTGCCGCTTCCCCACAACCGCTGACCGCGCTTGTCTTTCGAGGAATCGCCATACGTAACTAATCACTAGATAGATGCAAAAAGATCGGCCTTGTAAACCTTACTCGTACAGATTCTCTCTCAAGGCCCTCCCATTCTCTTTTGCCTGCCTGCTCGCTCTATTTTTAGCCACTTACATCTCGATCAGCACAGTATTTGCTGCCCAGGCAACTCATACCCAAAAAAGTAACAACAAGCTAGAATATACCGTTCAGATTCAAGGCATCACCGGCGAACCCCTTAAAAACATTCAACAAGGCTTAAGCGTTCTACGTTATAAAGACTATATCGCCGAGCAAACTAAACTCCGTTTACCGCTTTATTTTCAACAGGGCTAAAAAAGAAATTACCGCCTCGTTACAGCCCTATGGTTATTTTAACAGCCAGGTCAATGCAAGTATTAATTGGAAAAATAACCCCATTCTAATCACCTATACAGTAACCCCAGGACCACAAACAACCGTTAATAACATTACGTTGGATATCACCGGTGAAGGTAAAAATTTACCTCAATTTAAACACTGGCAAAAACGCTTCCCGCTTAAAACAGGCAATCCGATGATCAGCATCGATTATGAAAATGCAAAAGCCCGCTTACTCGCTTGGGCTAACGAACTTGGCTTTTTTAATGCGCAACTCATCTCACATCGAGTCACTATTAATACAAAAATCACATCAAGCAGATATTACTCTTATTTTAAATACAGGATCACGTGCCTATTTTGGTTCTGTGCATTTTGATCAAAGTGCTTATGCAAGCTCTTACCTAAAGCGCTTTATCCCATTTAAAGCCAATACCCCCTACCAAGAGTCCCAGCTGGTCCAACTACAAAATAATTTAATTGCCAGCAACTTATTTGATGAAGTGATTGTCAGCCGTGATAACACTAAAACAGCGACTCCCCCTAAAGTCCCACTCGTTGTCACGTTAATTCCCAAAAAGGCCAAGCATTATAAATTCGGTTTAGGTTATGGCACAGATACCGGGGTACGCGGTACCGTCGGTTTTGACTGGCGACGTGTAACAAATACCGGTCAACACTTATCCAGCCAAATCCAGCTCTCACAAATCGCAACCCACTATAATCTGGCCTATACCATCCCAGGAGAAAACCCCTTAACTGATGCGACGACATTCAGTGCTGCTGATTACTATGATCACCCAGACTCTTATAACAGCACTACGCAGCAAGTCGGCCTCGGTTATACCTCAACCTATGGAGCCTGGACTTATCAAGCCGGTTTAAAGCACCAGTGGGTCCAATATTCCGTTGATAATGGCCCAGACCAAAATACCAACCTCACCATCCCTGAGCTTTCTCTCTCTCGCCTTGTCTCAACACGACAAGGCTTTTGGCGTAATGGCTACCAAATTACAACAAACTTACAGGCCGGCACCCCCGCACTTAGTCCGGTTAATTTCACACGTTTTACGATTAATGCTCATTTTGCTCACAAAATCACACATAAAACCCGCTTTTTACTTGGCGGAGAATTTGGCTCAATCGTCACCAATGATTTTGACGAACTCCCGCCGAATTTACGTTTTTTTGCCGGTGGCTCCAATAGCGTGCGCGGCTACAGTTACAAATCGTTCAGCACCTCCGCTCCAGACGGCCAAAAATTAGGGGGGCGTTATTTAATTACTGGAACTGCGGCCTACGAAATTCAACTCCCTTATAAACTTGGCTTAAGTGCCTTTTATGATATGGGCAATGCCTTTTACGACAAGCCTGAGAAATTAGACTTAATGCAAGGCGTGGGGTTGCAGTTAGCTTGGTATAGCCCTATTGGCCCGGTCAAACTCGCCTTTGCCAAAGCACTTAGCTTGCAGGGCACGCCCTGGCACATCCACTTTAGCATTGGGTTTTTCATATGAGAGCAATCAAAACTGCCAAGTGGCTCATCCGTATTTTAATCGCCCTTAGCTTGCTGTTGATTATCTCAGTGTTTTTAATACTCAGCACGCCCACAGGCACTCAATTAGCCATCAAAATAGGTCTATCATTTATTCCAAGCTCTATTCAGATCAATACTGATCGATTATCCGGAACGCTTTTAACAACAGTCCATGCCAACATCACCTACTCTCAAGACTCAATTAAGCTAGCAGCAACTGACGCTCAAATCAAAATCAACTTACTCTCACTATTATCCGGCCAGATTAATTTATCTAGTGTGCAAACCCAATCACTGGCGATTACAACCCGAGCCAATCAAGTAACAAAAACACAGTTAAATCCAAATAAAAGCCAAACCAGCCTGATTAATCATTTTTTTATTCCTGAAATATTTATTAATCATCTTTCAATTAAAAAATTAATATTCAAAAATAATACGATAAAGTCTATAACAGGCAATGCTTACCTACATGCGTCCCGCAATATTATAAATATCAGTGCACAAGCACATGGTTATTATCACTCGCATGCTCTTTATTTAAGCACTAGCGGTTATGGCCCAATCAACCAATTTAAAAGCCACAGCACACTCATCACTCATCAAAATACAATAAAACGCTTGAAACTCACCACAACCGGCCAAGGCGATTTAACTAAAAGCTATCAATTAAAAATCACCGGCAATATACTTAAAAGCTCAAAAATCGATGGGGTAGCAAGCTTTAATATCAGCCAAGCGCACTGGCAAACCCAGCTTACGGTGTCCTCTTTAAACCTTGCTGAATTAAGTGCACGTTACCCCAGCACACTTAACATCCACGTATCAGGTCACGGCAATAGTCAATCGGGGCAACTTAATACCGACATTCAAGGCACTCTGTTTAAGCAAGTAATTAAAGGCCAAGCTAAACTAGATTACAACCCTCAGAAAATAAGCTTTGATATCCAAGCTCATAATGGCAACAATGCTATCTCACTCACAGGGACGCCAGAGCGCGCCAAAATGAACATCGCTCTAAATCAAATCGATCATATTTTACCCGGCAGTACAGGGAAAATAAATTTACAAGGACGCCTAAATCACAATAAAATCACTGCCACAGCGACCATTAACAATTTACTCTTAAATACACCAGAAATTTCACCTATTTTAAATCATTTGCGAATTAAGCAAGCTCGCCTCAATATCAGCACGAGCCAATCAGAAGCAACTGTAGCGCTTTTTGCAAACAACTTAACTCTACTCAAGCTTCCTATTAAAAATATAACCAGCAGATTTAAGCTAAAATCCCGACAGTTTTCACTTAGCACGCACATTCAAGCCAGAAAATTAATACTCGACCAACAAGCAACAGGCACGCTTAATAAAAATAACCAAGTAAACCTTACTCTACATCGGTTCAATTTAAAGCAACAAAATAATAATATAGACTGGGCCTTATCTAAGCCTGTGCTAGCAAAATTTCACTTACAGCATCTAACAAAGCTCGCTATCAGCCCGTTTATCTTAACAAATAAAAAAAATAATCAGCGTTCTGTCTCATTTTCATTCAAGCCACTTAATAACCAGCAACAAGATCAGATACGACAACTTCAAGTCAAACTCGTTAAATTCCCCCTTAATTTAATAAATCAAATCTCTCCTAATAAATTACAATTAACTGGGTCTTTATCAGGCACGCTTGATTTGCAGCTTAAATTTAATCAACACTCTCACCAACTCACTAAAATCAACGCAAAACTCACCAGCAGCGCGGGGAAAATCAGAACAGTTAATCCAACCAGTGAACGTATTAAAACAGTTGCATTTCAGCCTTTATCTTTATTAATTCAAGGCGATCAAAAACAAATTTCTAGCCAAATGCACTGGCAACTCGGCCATGATGACCATATTAACGGTCAAATTAATCTAAAAAACTTAAGAACCTTATCTGGAAGGATCGATTACTCATTAAAAGCGGTGAATATACTCGGCTTTATTCCTGAGATTAATATTCAACACCCCACCCTCACAGGCACCTTTAGCCTGTCAGGAAATATTACACAGCCAAAACTCACCGGACAAACCACACTCACAGCGGACCTTTATCTGCCGATTACTGGCATTGAACTTAAACAAACCTCCCTCACACTGACAGCCAATGGCTCACCAACGCTAGCAGTCAAAGCAAAAGCAATGGCAGGATCAGGGTCTTTATCTCTAACCGGTATTATCGATATCACTCACCTGCTACCACAGGTGACACTGAATATTCAGGGTAAAAATGCACAATTGATGGACTTACCTTATGCGACACTGCATGCAAATCCAAACATCAGCATCGCTTATAATAACGCTAAAGACTTAGTAATCACCGGCGATTTACATATCCTTAAAGGAGACATTCATGTTGACCAAGTCCCTCAAAATATCACACTGCCCACCGATATAAAGATTGTCGGCGACCAACAGAACCCTGCTTTAAATATTCATACCGATATTAATCTAGAGCTTGATAAAAATATTTTTGTCACCGGTTATGGCCTTAAAACAAATATTGAAGGCAAACTCAACATCATTAGCACACCTAATCAGCTTACTCGAGCCAACGGCAACTTGAAACTTATTAACGGCACCTATAAATTATTAGGTCAAAACCTCAACATCACCCAAGGCCAGTTGATTTTTGGCGGCAATGCCATTCAAAACCCTGGCCTTAATATCAATATCGAGCGTAAAATCACCCCGAGCAACCCCACTGATGAATCAATTACAACAGGCGTAAAAGTCACAGGAAACCTTAACAAGCCAACTCTTACACCTTACTCAACACCGACAATGTCTAAAGCAGATATTCTATCTTATTTACTATTCGGCACTCCCGTTCCTCAAACCAGCAGTGGTAATGCCGCCATTCTCGCCCAGCTAGTCACCTCATCAAGCCTTTTTAACACAGGCACCGGCGGCATTGTCCAAAATATCAAAAAAACACTGGGCCTCTCAGAGCTTGGTATTCAAAGCAATGCACCTGCGACACAAGCGGCAGGTCAAGAGCAGAATAATTTAAACTCATTGCGTTCAACCACTTCATTAGTCCTTGGCAAATATCTTGCACCTGACTTGTATGTCAGTTATAGCGTAGGCTTCTTGGGCCAACAGATTGCAAGTATTCGCTATCAGCTTAACCAAAACTGGAGCGTTAATACTGAGGCAGGAACAACAAGCGCAGTCGATCTGTTCTATAACATAGAAAAGAACTAAAAATAAAATTGCCAATGGAATTGAGAGCTTGTGAGACAAGGATTAACTGGTTTATTTATTTTACTTTGCAGTAGTTTTATTAATCATTCTGCATTTGCGCTGCAATTACCATTACCAAAAAGCAATGAATCTATTGTCGGCCGTACCTTTATCGTCACTGCACAAAAAAATGATAACTTTATGCACTTAGCGCGCCTTTATAGCTCAGGCTTTCATGAGCTTATGGAAGCCAATGCCGATATCTCCCCCTGGCACCCACTCAATGGTGAAAAGGTCTTGATTCCAACAGAGTTTATTTTGCCCGATGCCCCTCGAGACGGTATTATTATTAACCTTGCTGAGCTTAGACTTTACTACTTTGATCGCAATAACAAGCGCCTTTTTACCTATCCCGTTGGTGTTGGTAAACGTGGTTGGATGACTCCCCTCGGTAAACGCATGGTCAGCCATAAAATTCACAAACCACATTGGCATGTCCCAGAGAGTATCCGGGCATATCATGCAAAACAAGGAAAATATTTGCCAAAATCTATTGCTCCTGGCCCTAAAAACCCACTGGGCGAGCACGCCATGCGGTTAAGTCACTCCAGCTATTTAATTCATGGCACAAATAAAGTCATGGGCATCAGCCGCCGCACCAGCTCTGGTTGCATCAGTTTATTCCCTGAAGATATCAAAAACCTCTTTAATATTGTTAAAGTCAACACCCCTGTCTATATTGTCAATCAGACCTATAAAATAGGCCACAAAAACAAGCAGCTCTTCTTGGAAGTTCACAAGCCCCTTTATGAATTTAAAGTCAAACAAACAGAACTTAATCAACAAATTATCTTTGCTCTACTTAAATATAACCAAAACAACCAATATCAATTAAACTGGAAAAAAATCAATCAAGTTATTGATGAGCAACAGGGCATCCCGACTGTAATCAGCAGTTTGAACAATACCCACTAAAATAGATAAATAACAAAACATGAAATTATATATAACAAAACAGCGGACAAAATAACTGATCTACGCCTTGAAAAAA